>CAIVDH010000255.1 GCA_903904635.1 uncultured Burkholderiales bacterium
CATGGCACGCTTGCCGTTCGTTACGGAATTTAGGAAGCGCTCAGGCTGATCCTGCGGAAATACACGTAAATCATAAGCATTGTTACCACCGACCATTTCTGGTCCGTGGCAGCGCAGGCAAAGCTGCTTGTACATCTTGCGACCTTTTTCAATGCTCTCGGGTGCGAAACCTGCCGGCTTGTCAGCAGCCGGCGCATCCTGCGCCTGCACCGCAGTAACCATGAACAGAGCTGCACAAATAAAAATAAAAATCTGGCGCGATATATTCAGCGCGGGTTGTAATGTGCGACTAACTTGCATATTCGTATAAGTATTCTATGGATAAAAAAACAGGCACTGACGTCATGCCAATGCCTGCTTTAGTTTTTTCTACAACGATGCTGGATTAGTTAGGTAAAGCAAACGTCCAGATCGAGCTACCGGTAGGAACGTTTTTAAGACGCTCGTCGCCGGAGTACAGTGCATATACACCACCAGTACCGGAGGTAACGGTTACGTACTGCTTACCGTCTTTTTCCCAGGTGATAGGCATGGAAACCAAGCCAGAACCAGTTTGGAATTCCCACAGTTTTTTGCCGGTTTGATCATCGTAAGCGATGAACTCACCTGTCATTGCGCCGGTAAATACCAGGCCGCCCTTAGTTGCCATTACACCGGCGAACTGAGGAATAGCCAACGGCACACGCCATTTGTTTTTACCAGAGATTGGGTCAATAGCTTGCAAGTAGCCACGTGGTTGTTTGCTGTCAAACACAAAACCGGTGAAATCCATACCGATGTAGAAGGTACCGCGCTTCCACTCTTGTTCAACAGTGCGATAAGCCATGCCGAAATTAAGTGTGTTCACGAATGCCGTGTTTGAATCTGGGTTGTAAGCCATCGGGCTCCAGTTCTTGCCACCCAGTGCTGATGGCCAGACTTCATCAGCCTTTTCCATCACCAGTGTCTTACGATGACGTGCAGTCATTTCGCTATCAATAGGACGACCTGTTTTCAGATCAATACCTTTTGCCCAGTCAACACGATCAACAAACTTGTTCGCAGCAATCAGTTCACCGTTGGTACGGTCGATTACATAGAAGAAGCCGTTACGGTCAGCATGGATCATCGCTTTACGAACTTTACCGCCAACTTTGATATCAGCCAGCACGTTCTCATTTACGCCATCGTAGTCATACGCGTCGTTAGGTGAGAACTGATAGTGCCAGACCAATTCGCCAGTCTTAGGACGAAGTGCCAAAACAGACGAGATGTACTTGTTGTCCATCGATGCGCCACCGCGGAAAGCTGGATTCCATGGGCCGCCGTTGCCGGTACCCCAGTAAACCAGGTTCAGTTCTGGGTCATAAGAACCAGTGATCCAGGTCGAACCGCCACCACGCTTGTAGGTATCACCAGGCCATGTATCGCCACCAGGCTCGCCAGGTGCTGCAGTGGTGAATTTTCTCCACAGACGGCTACCGGTTTTTGGATCGTAACCATCGATGAAACCACGGATACCGTATTCGCCACCGGAGATACCGGAGATCAGTACGCCATCAGCGATCAAAGGAGCAACGGTCAGTGAATAGCCTTGCTTGTAGTCTTCAACTGCTGTTTTCCAAACTTGCTTGCCGGTCTTCATGTCCAGCGCAATGATGGAAGCATCGATAACGGTGCGGAACAGCAAGCCATCAACGGCTGCCAGACCACGATTGTGGTTACCGCAGCAAACTGCGTTATATACATCTTCTGGCAGATCCAGTGGTGTCTTCCAGAGTTGCTTGCCGGTGATTGCATCTACAGCCAGCGTTGCATTAACGGTAGGCAAATACAAAACACCATCAATCAGCAGCGGCTGCTGTGATTGTGGCTGATTAGAATCAAGGCTCAGATTCCATTTTGGAACGAGCTTCTTGACGTTACCGCGATTGATCTGGTTCAGCTTGGAAAAACGCTGCTGGCCATAGCCCATACCATAGGTAGTGACATCACCGCCGGTTTTTGCATCATTAATCAAATCATTGGCAGAAACGCCTGCTGCTACCGCCGAGCCTGAGAAGGCTGCCGTTAGCGAAGCAACTAGGGCTAGCCCTAACAGCTTATTTCTCATCATCATGTTGTCTCCCTTTTGTTTTATAGAAATACGTCATGGAACGCATCTCCTCTTCGCAATCGATTTTGACTCTATTGTCAGGCGACCGATTAACGTACCGATTTTATATAATCTTTACCAAAAGAAATCAAGCAAAACCTTGTCAAATAGAATGTTATGACTAATTTGCTCAAGTTTGCTGTTCTGCAGCAAAAGGAATTCTTTTGAAAATAAAAAGAAGAAAAAGGCGAAGAAGTGTGTTTCAAAAATTCATGACTGAGAAGTCATAAAAAATACTCAACGCCTAAACCACCAGCGTTTCATCCGTCCTTGACTCACCTTCAGTGTCTATCCAGGTGATGGCGATACGATCACCTTTGACGCCACCTTTGAATTTGAAAGCGAAATAGGGATCTCTGGCAACTGAACCACCGAAGTGCACATACAGTATGGGCTTGTCATTACAGGTACCGCGTATCGTCTGTATGTAATGCGGCAGATTCAAATGTCCACTAATATCCCAGGTCAGTCGACTGATCATGCGGTGCTTGATCAAAATTTTTACTTCTACCAGCTCACCATTCTGAGTGGCTCTCAAGCGCATCGGCTCTGCCATGGTTGTTTTCCTTTATCGCGATTTCTGGCAATGCGCTAACGACGACTGGTGTCAATCCCGCGCACAGAACCATACGTGCGGTTTTGTTCTGCGAGGTTACCATTACGGCCATTGACCGTTGCTGGTAACACTAACAGTGTCTGCTCATTCACCTTGCAGTCTTTCATACAAGCGCTACTAATTACATCAGGCTTACCAGCTACATCATGCATGCCATGCGCGCCAGTCATGCCATTACGGTTGGGCATACGCTGCTGTGTGGCGGCGATATTTTCATTAGATAAAATAAATTCAGCCGATACGATGTCACCTAAATGCAAAAGATAGGCGGTCGCTGCATAGACATCATTAGTCGACAAACTTTTGGGCGCATCAAATGGCATGGCACGACGTATGTAATCCCACAGGGTTGAAACTGTAGCCAGCTTCATGATGGTGGTTCTGGCGTTTTCGGTTGCCGCATTCAGGCCAGCTGCGCGTCCGCGCGCAATATCAGCTGGTGTAATGCCGCCTACCAGAGGCGGAAACACTTCAGGTGACTCACCAAATGCGCCATGACATGAAGCACATTTAGCCTCCCACAATTTCTGACCCTGCGCCACACTACCTGAACCCACGGGCAGCCCAAGGAAATCAGGTCGCACGTCGATATCCCATGCAGCGACTTCCGCAATAGTCGCTTTACGTCCAATTTGCGCAAATGTTTCAGCGCACGACAAGGCCGGCAGCAACATCAGCAAAAATAAACCGAACAATCGATCAGGAAATCTGCACATTGATGACCTCACCAGAAGTTTCTACGCGCCAGGACTGAATTGCATTGTTGTGATACACCGAACGGTTACCTCGTACCGCACGCAATTCGTTGATCTTGGGTTGCACATAACCAGTTTCATCAATTGCGCGCGATTGCAAAATTGAAGTCTTGCCGTCCCAGCGCCAGTCAAAATTAAAACGCGTCAGACATTTGGAAAGTACGGGCGATTCCATGCGCGCAGCTTGCCAGTTATGGCCGCCATCAGTCGATACATCCACGCGTGAAATTTTGCCGCGACCGGACCAGGCCAGTCCGGTGATATTGTAAAAACCCTTATCAAGCAAACGCTGGCCACCTGAAGGCGTGGTGATGACGGATTTGCATTCTTGTATCAGTGAGTACTGACGCAACAAACCATCTGGCATCAGATCCACATATTGCGTGGACTCCTCACGTGTGGCGTAAGGTGCATCGCCCACTTCTATGCGTCTCAACCACTTCACCCACGACACACCCTGCGCACCCGGCACCACCAGGCGCAATGGGTAACCGTTTTCAGGTCGCAGCATCTCACCATTCATGCCCCATGCAACCATTACATCATCTAGCGCACGCTCTATCGGAATCGTGCGCGTCAGACTAGCGCCATCGCTGCCTTCAGCGAGTATGAATTTAGCGTTTTTGCGATCGATACCGCAATCGTCCAGCAACAATGACAGCGGCACGCCGGTAAATTCACTGCAAGCGAGCATACCGTGCGTGTACTGCACCGATGGCACACTCGGCCCGCCCCAGTCCATCGCAGTATTGGCGCCGCATTCTATAAAATGCATACGCGAGACCGATGGCAGGCGCATTAAATCACCCACCGTATAAATTTTAGGCTCTGCGACTAATCCGTTAATCATTAGACGGTGTGATGCCGGATCGATGTCATGCCAGCCAGCGTGATGCCGCTCGAAATGCAAGCCACTAGGGGTAATGATGCCAAACAGTCCCTGCAGCGGTGTGAATGCCACGCCACTCTCACGCCTTTTTGTCAGACCCGGTGATTCACGCCGCTGCAAATTAGCTTCATATTTAGACGGCATGCCATACGGCGCATAAGCCACCGGATGCCCCAGCGAGGTGCTGTGTTTGGGGAGCGTCAAAATTATCTCTTCGCCGCCGTAGCCAGGATGATCAGCCGCCGCCACAGCCGCACCAGAACCAACTGCGGCCGTAGCGGCAGCAAAGCTCTTGCGCAAAAAACTACGCCGCGCGGCATTCATGCCGTCGACATTTACCTCTGCGATCAATGCATCACAGACGTAATTTTCAGGCGCATTTTGTATGCGGCCTATTTTTTTAAGCAAATCTGTCACGGCTAATTAATTTATTTGGGTTTGCACACAAGTTGCATCAATGCGCGCTCTGTGCTGCCAGCTATAGGGGTAATCCAGGCCGTGGGGACATAGGCTGCGTTTACCATCTGGCTATTCCCCATAGGATCGGGATGCCAAAAATACATTAATTCGCGGCTTAGATCTTTTGCGCAGTCGTATTCATATTGTCCTTTTGCAGAACGAAAGGGCTTACCGCCCAGATCCTGGGGCGCAGCATAATCGACCAAATGCCACATGACGATAGTGCCACGGCCACTGTCGGCACGCGTTTCAAAATCGACATAAAGCGTTGCTTGTTTATCGCTGTGCTCAATTTTTGACCAGTCTGCATGTGCACTACTTAGCGTTGAGAACAAGGCTGTCAGTAGAAGAATTTTTTTTATCATCAAAAGCTCCGGGTTTATTTTTCAGTCATGCGATCATCAATCCTCAAAGTATAGCAGCGCAAAAATTACGGGTACAATCAACACGCAAATGCGGTGTTGGCTTGTCAGTCCACTGTCAGTCTGCAGCAGCGCAGGCCCCATCAGCACAATCTATTTCAATCAACCTGCATGCGAATATTAACTTCGCAGGAGAACGCAGATGCCAGACCAGATCATCAAATCCCTGTTCATAGTCGTGATAAGCGCAATGCTATTCGCTGGTACAGCCAGTGCAGCTGACCAGCAAGAGCTTTACATCAAAAGCCTGGCGGCTACCTGCGCAAATTGTCACGGCACCAACGGTAAAAGCATAAAGGACGCGGCTCTTCCTGCATTGGCCGGTATGCAGAGTGCTGCCATCATTGAACAAATGCAGGCGTTCAAAACCGGCTCTCGCAGCGCGACCATCATGCATCAGATCGCCAAAGGTTACACAGACGATCAGATCAAACTGCTGGCGAATTATTTCGCTGCGCAAAACTAAGGAGCATGCAGATGGACCGCAGAGCATTCATACAAGCAGCCGCAGCACTGGGCTTGGCTGGCAGCGTACCTTCCGCCTTCGCCATGCGCGGCGCGAAAGTGGTGATCATTGGTGGTGGCTATGGCGGAGCGACTGCTGCAAAATATATACGGCTGCTCTCCAACGGCCAGATTGATGTGACCGTCATTGAGCCGAATAAAGAATTCATTTCATGTCCCATGTCGAATCTGGTCATAGGCGGCAGTCGCAAACTGGCCGACATCTCGCGCCCTTACTCAACGCTGGTTAAAAATCACGGCGTGCGCATCGTGCATGAAACCGCAGATGCCATCAACACCAGCGCGCGCACCGTCACTTTGTCTGGCGGTACTACACTGGTCTATGACAAACTAATCGTCTCGCCTGGCATAGAGCTCAATATGGGCAGCGTAGAAGGACTGGCAGAAGCCCATGCAAGCGGACAGATACTGCAAGCATGGAAAGCCGGCGCAGAAACGGTTGCGCTGCGTCGTCAACTAGAATCCATGCCAGACGGCGGTGTCTATGCAATCTCAATTCCGGAAGCACCGTATCGCTGCCCTCCGGGGCCGTATGAACGCGCTTGTCAGGTGGCCTGGTACTTCAAACAATTTAAGCCTAAAAGCAAAGTGCTGATACTCGATGCCAATCAGGATGTGATTTCAAAAGCAGGCCTGTTCAAAAAAGTCTGGGCTGATCAATACAAAGACATCATTGAATATCGTAACCAGCATAAGGTCATTGCTGTCGCACCCGATGAAGGGCTGATCAAGTTTGATGTGCAATCAGACGTAAAAGCTGATGTGATCAACGTGCTGCCCGCCATGAAAGCAGGCAAAATCGCGCAGCAGACCGGGCTGGCAAATATCGCCGGCAATCGCTGGTGCGATGTAAATTATCAGAGCTTTGAATCAACGGCGGCCAAAGATGTATTTGTAATTGGTGATGCGATACAAGTAGCGCCACTGATGCCCAAGAGCGGTCACATGGCAAACAATCACGCCAAAGTCGCAGCAGCTGCCATCGTGGCGCAAATGAATGGCTGGGAAATCAATCCGGCACCGATGCTTACCAACACCTGCTACAGCTTTGTAGATGACCGAACTGTCGTGCACGTGGCAAGCGTGCATGAATATGTGGCAGCAGATCGTACATTCAAAGTAGTTGCCGGCTCAGGCGGCGTCAGCACCGGACCGACAGAACTAGAAGGAACCTACGCAAACAACTGGGCTCGCACTATCTGGTCCGATATGCTGGATTAATGCAGGCTGAAATAAAACCATGAAAAAATATGTACTTGCCTTACTGTTTGCATGCAGTCCAGTGCTGGCCGACACACCGCCCATGGCAATAGAAAACGGCGGCAAAATGGAATTCGTACATGCGGCACGTACTGGCAAGCTCACCACAGAACAACGTGCTGCACTTGAGGCCAGATTGCAGCAGGAATGTGCAGTGCCCACTAATCCCATCACGCAAGGCATGATAGAAACACGCGGCCCGGGCAAATGCATGGCTTTTGTACGCAACCAGTGTAATTGCGCTGATTGCGATATGCCTACTTATTGCCTGCCCTCTGATGTCAGTAAATAAAATAACCATACAATAAAAACCCTGTCCTCATGCGCGCGCCACAAGTTATAGACTGGTATTTTGATTTCATCTCACCATTTGCTTATTTGCAGTGGCAATTACTACGCAGGCATGAACCAACACTCACCATCAAACCACACCCGGTTTTATTTGCAGGTTTGCTGGCACACTGGGATAACAAAGGTCCCGTTGAAATTGCCCCAAAACGTAACTGGACTTACGAGCATTGCCTGTGGATAGCACAGCGACATAAAATCGTCATGCAACTGCCACCACAGCATCCATTTAATCCCTTACCGCTACTGAGATTATGTATCGCTCTGCATAGCGACACCGCAGTGGTCGACAGATTGTTTCGTTTTGTATGGCAAGAAGGTTGCCTGCCAACTGACGCTATCGCCTGGCAAGCATTGCTAAACGAACTAGGCGTAACGTCAGAGCAGATCAATACTGCTGATATGAAAATAACGCTGAGAACCAATGGAGAACAAGCAATCGCTGCTGGCGTATTTGGTGTACCTACTGCGGTCGTATCAGGTAAATGTTTCTGGGGTGTAGATGCCACGGATATGTTGATCGCTTTTCTTGACCGTCATCCGTTTTTTAATTCGCCAGAATATCAATGCGCCCAGACATTGCCTGTTGGTGTGCAACGCGCTAAATAAATTGTTCTACTGATTTGCCGACTGCAATATAGTCATACGCGCTTGTACTGCATTGCTCGCATCCCGCATCCAGATTTCGCCATCCTGTATCGTCACTTGCAGTTGCATGGTGCGCTGACAGAGTGCTTCTAACCCCTCGGCAGTCTCGGTATCGATTTGTAAAACTGTGAGATTTCTGGCGCGTGCCAGCTTGTTACTGATTTGCTTCCACCAAATGGACGCATTGCTGTTGAAGGCATAAACGCTTACCTGCTCAGATTTACCGCAGGCTTTTAATATACGGCGCTCCTCAGGCTGACCTACTTCTATCCATTTTTCTATGCTACCTGTCAGATCCTTTTGCCAAAGATCGGGCTCTTCAGCATCCGAAATACCTTTACCAAATTCCAGATGTTCGTGCGCGTGCAGTGCAAATACCATAACGCGTACCATCATGCGCTGCAAAGTTTCGGAAGGATGACAGGCGATATTTAGCTGATGGTCAGCATAATAATGTCTGTCCATATCAGCCACCTGCAGGTTTGCTTTGTAGATAATGGATTTGAGTGCCATGATATTGTCCTGTTAGCTGATGCAATTGCACCAGAATCAGAGCCGGATTCTACAGGCTTGAACAATCAGACTGAAAAAATTAAACGGTTTTAAAAAAATCGCCCGTTATTTCCATATCGCCCAAGAGGAGGAAAGCGATATAAAAAATAACGGGCAAGCCCCGGGTGACGGGTGTAGCGCGAGTAAAGCTTAAAGCTGAAAGTAGTGTCGACAACAGTTCAATAAAGTAGCCATTCCTAAAAAGCGTATTTGATGCCAGCCTGTACCGTACGCGGCATGCCTACCTGTATGCCACGGGTACGGTCTACGATGTAGGTTGTGTCGGCGAGGTTTTTACCGGCAATGAATAAGGTAGTTTTATCGATGGTGTAATTAAAAGAGGCATTCCAGATACCGTACGCTTCTATCTGACCTGATTGACCATTTGCATCTGCTGTGACGGTATTGTCAAAATCTGTAAACTGTTTGCCAACGTAGACATATTCCAATCTACTATTCCAATTAGTCGGCGCACGATAGCCGATTGTCAACGTGAGTGTATTTTCAGGCACATAAGGCAAACGATTGCCAACCGCACCAGTGC
>CAIVDH010000256.1 GCA_903904635.1 uncultured Burkholderiales bacterium
AATGGCACGCGCTTTAATTAATGCTGCTGCGTTAGAACCTGGCGCTGCAATCTGCCCGCAGTTTGAGCAGTTTGAGCAGTTTGAGCAGTTTGTGCAGTTTGAGCAGATTGATGCGGTTGCAGGTCAGGGCTTGCAGGGCAAGTGTGGCCAGCCAACGATGCGCATCGGTAGCGCCGCATTTGTCGCGGCATTAACGAATCAAATTTATCCTGATGTGCATACAGCAGAAGGCTCGGCAGTTTATTTAGGCAGTGAAACAGAATGGCTGGCGCGTTTTGATCTGGCTGATGCAATCAAGAGTGATGCGAAAGAGGTGATTGATTATTTCAAATCCAAAGGCAAGCAAGCGATATTACTTTCAGGCGATAGCGCAGCGATTACTAACAAAGTAGCGCATCAGTTGCTTATGGATGCTGCACATGGTGACATGCTGCCGCATCAAAAACTCGAATTTGTACAAGCCTTGCAAGCCCAAGGTGCGGTGGTGGCGATGGTTGGTGATGGCATCAATGATGCGGCTGTTCTGCGTGGGGCTGATGTCTCATTTGCGATGGGTTCCGGCGCGGCGCTGGCGCAGTCGCATGCGGATGCGGTGCTGCTTGCACCGCGTCTTGCATCATTGCTGCTATCTGCAAAAATGGCCGCAAAATCTATGGGTGTGATAAAGCAAAATCTACTCTGGGCTACGCTTTACAATGCGTTAGCTATACCGGCGGCGGCTTTGGGATTGCTTAACCCCTGGATGGCCGGTGTCGGTATGTCGGTTAGTTCTGCGCTGGTGGTGGGCAATGCGTTAAGGCTGGCCCGTGTAAGACATAAGGTGGAAAAATAGTCGATATGGAAGCGCTTTATCTCCTCATTCCTTTAAGCGTACTGATCGTGTTTTTTGCGATCTGGGTGTTTTTTAAGGCCTCCGATAGTGGCCAGTTCGATGATCTGGTTGGCCCGGGCATGCGTATTTTGCAGGATGAAAACAGTTTGGAATCAAAAGAGACTGATCAGTCTCATTCGCTACCATCGGGGCATCCTACTAAATTTGACTCAGGTCAAGGAACTTTGCCCCGCTGAAACGTACTCTCCCTTCCATTATCGGTGTAAATAAGGGAGTTTTCGTGGATACAGCACTCAACTACAACTATAAGGTCGTCAAGCAGTTTGCGATTGCTACGGTAGTGTGGGGCGTTGTCGGCATGTTAGTCGGTGTCATTATCGCCGCCCAACTGGCTTGGCCAGCGCTTAACCTAGACATACCGTGGCTGACTTACGGCCGACTGCGTCCACTGCATACCAATGCGGTGATCTTTGCCTTTGGTGGTTGTGCGCTCTTTGCGACTTCTTACTACGTGGTACAGCGTACCTGTCGGGTCAGATTATTTTCCGATACCCTGGCAGCGCTGACCTTCTGGGGTTGGCAGCTTGTGATTGTGGCTGCGGCCATCAGCCTGCCGCTAGGTTTTACGCAGGGTAAAGAATATGCCGAACTCGAGTGGCCTATAGATTTGCTTATAGCTGTAGTCTGGGTGTCGTATGCGGTGGTGTTCTTTGGCACACTCATCAAACGTAAAACTTCACACATTTATGTAGCTAACTGGTTTTTTGGTGCATTCATACTGACCGTAGCGATTCTGCATATCGTCAATTCAGCGGCAATGCCTGCCACGATGACCAAATCCTATTCAGCTTATACGGGTGTGCAGGACGCGATGATACAGTGGTGGTATGGTCATAACGCAGTAGGTTTCTTCCTCACCGCGGGCTTTCTCGGCATGATGTACTACTTCATACCGATGCAAGCCGAAAGACCGGTGTATTCCTATCGTCTCTCTATCGTGCATTTCTGGGCGCTGATTTTCACTTACATGTGGGCAGGCCCGCATCATCTGCATTACACCGCCTTGCCTGACTGGGCGCAGTCTATTGGTATGGTGTTCTCACTTATTCTGCTGGCACCTAGCTGGGGCGGCATGATCAACGGCATCATGACTTTGTCGGGCGCATGGCACAAATTGCGCAGTGATCCTATTTTGAAATTTCTGATTGTGTCGTTATCGTTTTATGGCATGTCGACCTTTGAAGGTCCGATGATGTCGATCAAGACCGTCAATGCACTGTCTCATTACACCGACTGGACTGTGGGCCATGTGCACTCAGGCGCGCTAGGTTGGGTTGGTTTCATCTCCATGGGTTCTATCTATTATTTGCTGCCACGTTTGTCAGGTAAAAAATCCATGTGGAGCACACAGCTTATTGAATGGCATTTCTGGGTCGCGACCATTGGTATCGTGTTGTACATCGCGTCAATGTGGATTGCTGGCGTGATGCAGGGTCTGATGTGGCGTGCTGTAAATAGCGATGGCACGCTGACATACAGTTTTGTCGAAAGTGTGAAAGCGACATATCCGTATTACGTGATTCGTGTCTCTGGTGGTGCCTTGTATTTGATAGGCATGCTGATGATGGCTTTCAACAGCTACAAAACAGTTCGTGGCGGAAGTCCTGCTGATACTCGTATTCCTGCTCTGGCCGGCGCACATGCTTAATGCGCGCTTGATGCACAGACGAAATCGCATAAATGTAATTGGGAGTAATTGATGAAGTTCACTCATGAGTCGATAGAAAAAAAGCCGTGGCTACTGATTGCATTGGTATTGTTGGTAGTCAGCGTTGGTGGTCTGGTTGAAATTGTGCCGCTTTTCTTTCAGAAATCTACCACTGAGCCAGTAGCTGGCTTGACGGCATACAGTCCGCTACGGCTTGCTGGTCGGGATATTTATGTACGTGAAGGTTGCTACAACTGTCATTCACAAATGATACGGCCGTTCCGTGCAGAGACTGAACGTTATGGTCATTATTCGGTTGCGGGTGAATTTGTTTACGATCGTCCGTTCCAATGGGGATCCAAGAGGACCGGTCCGGATCTGGCACGCGTAGGCGGTCGTTATAGCGATGACTGGCATCGCGCCCACCTGAACAATCCGCGTGATCTGGTACCTGAATCAAATATGCCTGGCTATCCGTGGCTGGCTAAGACGGCACTTGATGCAAACGCCATCGTACCTAAACTTCAAGCATTGAAACGCTTGGGTGATCCGTATACCGATGACGATATCAAGGCAGCGCCTGCTCAGCTGGAAGGTAAAACTGAACAGGATGCGCTGATTGCTTACCTGCAGGGCATGGGTATACAAATCAAGGCAAGGAGATAAGCATGGCACTCACAGATTTAGTATCAGACATGCGTAGCGTGGTGACCATAGTCAGCATGCTGACATTCATCGGAATTGTTTTGTGGGCTTATAGCGCACGTCGCAAAAATGATTTTGATGAGGCGGCCAGATTGCCATTCGCCGATGAAAATGAATTGAACAATAAAGAGCGGGAGCCACGTCATGGCTGATTTTATGAGCGGGTTTTGGAGTATCTACATCACAGTTCTGACGGTCTTGGGGATTGCCGGATGTGCCTTACTTTTATGGTCACAATCCAAGATTAAAACCAAACTGTCTGCTAGTGGGGAAGCCGAATCAACGGGCCACGTATGGGATGAGGGATTGTCGGAATTAAATAATCCTATGCCGCGCTGGTGGATGTGGCTGTTTTATATCACCATTGTTTTCGGCGTCGTTTATCTTGTGCTGTATCCCGGGTTGGGCAGCTTTGTCGGCAAACTCGGCTGGACTTCTGCCGGTGAATATAAAGATGAGCTCAAAGTCGCCGATGCGGAATATGGTCCCTTGTTTGAAAAATTTCAGAAGACCGATCTCAAGCTGCTGGCAGCTGATCCACAAGCGCGCGCAATCGGCGAGCGTTTGTTTCTGACGTATTGCGCTCAGTGCCATGGTTCTGATGCGCGTGGTAACAAAGGTTATCCAAATCTGACTGATACAGACTGGTTATACGGTGGTGATCCTGAAGTGATCAAGGCCACACTGATCAAAGGCCGTAATGGTGTGATGCCTCCTATGGGTGCGGCAATAGGCTCTGAAAAAGAGATAGAAAATGTTGCGCACTATGTACTTTCATTATCTGGTTCAACTGCTGATCCGATCAAAGCCGCATTTGGTAAAGAAAAATTTGGTGTTTGTGCGGCTTGCCATGGTGCCGATGGCAAAGGCAATCAGGCTCTGGGCGCACCTAATCTGACGGACAAGACCTGGCTGTATGGCAGCAGTGTAGCAACCATCATGGAAACCATACGCGGTGGACGTAACAATGTCATGCCGGCCTTTGATGAATTTCTTGGTGACGCCAAAATACATTTACTGACAGCGTATATCTGGGGTAAATCAAATACCTCTACGCTGCCGCCGGAGAATAAATAGGAAATCCGATGGAGCATGCATCACCGCAGGTTGCCGTAGTCAAGATGTATGCGGCGCGCGAGGAAATTTATCCGCGTGAAGTCCAGGGACGATATGCCAGTGTGCGCTGGCTATTCGTCTGGTTAACGCAACTCGTGTTTTATGGATTGCCCTGGATAAGCTGGAACGACAGGCAGGCCGTGTTGTTCGATCTTGCAGCCCGTAAGTTTTATATCTTCGGTATCGTGCTGTGGCCGCAGGATTTTATTTATCTTGCGGCGCTGCTGATTATTTGTGCCTACTCGCTGTTTTTATTCACGGCGATATTCGGGCGTGTCTGGTGTGGCTTTGCCTGTCCGCAAACGGTTTATACCGAAATCTTCATGTGGATAGAGCGCAAGATTGAAGGTTCGCGCAGTGCGCGCATGCGCCTGGATCGTCAACCCGCCTCAATGAACAAGTTCTTGCGCAAGACTGCCAAGCATCTGGTCTGGGCTGCCGTGGCGCTTTGGACCGGCTATACATTCGTCGGTTATTTCACACCGGTTTATGTGCTCTCTGCAGAGGTGATGACATTGACTCTGGGTCCATGGGAATGGTTCTGGGTTTTGTTCTATTCATTTGCTACCTATGGCAATGCGGGCTGGATGCGCGAGCAGGTTTGTAAATACATGTGTCCATACGCACGTTTTCAGAGTGCGATGTTTGACAAAGATAGTTTGATCGTCACCTATGATACCCAGCGGGGTGAACCACGCGGTGCGCATAATAAAACCGATGCCGCAACATCATCGCTTGGTGACTGCATAGATTGCTCCCTGTGCGTGCAAGTCTGCCCGACTGGAATCGATATACGCAAAGGCTTGCAATACGAATGTATAGGCTGCGCGGCTTGCGTTGATGCCTGCAATATGGTGATGGATAAAGTTGGCTCACCACGCGGACTGATACGTTATTCGACGGACCATGCGATGGCCAATCGCTGGTCTTCCAAACAAATATTCCGCCATGCAGTGCGTCCACGTGTACTGATTTACAGTACCGTCTTGTTGTTAATTGTTGCGGTATTTTTCGGTACTTTGTTTACCCGTACTTCACTAAAAATGGATGTGATCCGTGACCGCGGCGCGATGGGTCGTGAAGTGGAAAACGGCATGATAGAAAATGTATATCGCTTACAGATCATGAATACGGATGAGACTGCACATCGTTATCGCATAAGCGTAACGGGCATTGATTCGATACGATTGGAAGGCCAGACTGAAGTTGCACTTGGTAGTACCGAGTCCCGTGCCGTGCCGGTCAGTGTGCGTATTGCTGGTGATGCCGCATCGAAAGGGTCGAATAAAATCTGGTTCAGTTTGCAGGCAGTTGATGATGAGCGTTTGCAGGTAAAAGAAAAAGCGGTATTTTTTGTGCCGCGATAATAAGGATGAACATGCGAACAGGTAATGTAATCACTACGCAATTAACACCTTGGTACCGACATCGCTGGCCTTGGCTGCTCATGGCTGGGCCGGCCATTGTTGTGGTGGCCGGCTTTATCACGATGTGGATTTCATTTTCCGGTGCAGATGCGTTGGTGGTGGATGATTACTACAAACAGGGTAAGGCTATTAATCAGGATTTGCGCCGTGATCATGTTGCTGCCAATCTGGGCTTGCAATTTTCACTGCGCTACGATGCAGTGTCCGGCAAATTACTGGGGCAGCTAACAAGCAGTAAGGGTAGCCAGTCGGCGGTGCCACTGACACTGATGTTAGTTCATCCGACTATGCCGAACAAAGATACAAAATATAAAATACTGCCAGATCAGGAAGGAAAAATCGTAATCTCACTGCCTATGTTTGAACGCGCACATTGGCAGGTGCAGCTTGAAGATGCGGCGCGTACCTGGCGGTTGCATGGGCCATGGGATTGGCCGCAAAAAATAAATATAGACATCCAGCCTCAAATCAACGGGGAAGAAGATGCAACTAAGCGTGCGCTTAAGCTTGCGCCTCAAGGAGGAGACAAATGATCAGACTGGCGATGTCGATACTTTGGCCATCGTTTTTAGTAGCGATAGTTGCAGAAGGTTTTTTCTTCTCCATGTTTGATCCGGCTGATCTGATGATAGTCGGCGGTCATGTGGATTTCAAGCCGACTGCAGTTTATACAATTGGTTTTTTCTTCTTCTGGGTATTTTGTGCATTGTCATCCATGCTGAGCTGCTATTTGCTGCACACTGAAGAGAACCAGCCACCTTTCTGAAATATACCGTTTATTAAAAATCAGCCGCAGGTCTGCGTGCCCGCTGCAATCGCTTTGAGATTTTCTGGCTGCAGCATTTCAATTTCGCGATTCGATACGCGCAGCAGATTTTGTTTTTTAAATCGTGACAACAGCCTGCTGATACTTTCTATAGTCAGCCCTAAATAGTTGCCGATTTCTTCGCGCGACATACGCAATTGAAACGTGCTGGCAGAATAGCCACGTGCTGCATAGCGTGCCGACAGATTGACCAGAAACGCAGCGAATCTTTGTTCCGCCCGCATATTGCCCAGCAAAAGCATTACGTTTTGTTCGCGTGTGATTTCCTGACTCATCATTCTATGGAAGTGATGTAACAAAGTCGGAATCGTGCCAAACAACTCTTCCAATCGGGGAAATGGAATTTCGCAAACCTCACTGTCTTCCAGTGCAACTGCATCGCAATGGTGCCGGTCAGTACTAATGGCATCCATGCCGAGTAATTCTCCGGCCATCTGAAAGCCTGTTACCTGTTGTTCACCATTAGGGCTGACTTGAAATGTTTTGAAGTGTCCGAGCCGTATTGCGTAAAGATTCGTGAACGGATCATCTATGCGATAGAGCATGGTGTCTTTCGCGACTTTTCTGCGGCGGCCTATGATGTCATCCAGACGGCTCATGTCGGCTTCGCCTAGTCCCATAGGCAGGCAAAGCTGATGCATGCTGCAAGCCGAGCAACTTGCACGCAAGGTACTCAAATTAATTGGTGTGGCGGGATTAATCTGCAAAGCAGTATTCATAGAATGACAATAAAAATGTTAACCATTAATGAATTTAACCGATTTGGCTGGCAACTGCCATCCTTACACGGTCATTCAATTACCTCGTAGGGCAGGCCGACATAATTTTCTGCAATCGTAGTCCGGCCCGCAATTGAGCTGGTGTAATAACTTAGCTCAGCCTCCTGTATACGCTGATTAAAGGGATCGTCGGAGAATTTATGCAATATTGACGTCATCCACCATGAAAAGCGCTCTGCTTTCCAAACCCGGCGCAGGCAGATTTCGGAATACTTCTCCAGCAGGTCCAGCCTTCCTTCTTTGTAGCGTTTTCTCATAATGTGATAAAGCGTGTACACATCACTGGCTGCCAAATTCAGGCCCTTGGCACCAGTGGGCGGCACGATGTGAGCTGCATCGCCCACCAGATACATGCGACCAAATTGCATAGGCTCAGCCACAAAGCTGCGCAAGGGTGCAATGCTTTTCTCTATCGATGCGCCTGTTACAAGTGAACTGGCAGTTGCGGCAGGCAGGCGCGAGCGTAATTCGTCCCAAAAACGATCGTCAGACCATTCCTCTACTTTTTCGCTCACATCGCATTGGACATAGTAACGAGACAACATTTCCGAGCGCATGCTGCACAAAGCAAAGCCGCGCGCATGATTTGCATAAATCAGTTCATGCGATACCGGTGGTGTGCGCGAGAGCACGCCCAACCAGCCAAACGGATAAACCCGCTCGAATAATTTTATTGCATCCACGGGTACGGACTTGCGTGCAATGCCATGAAAACCGTCACAGCCGGCGATGTATTCACATTCTATGGTGTGCAGCTGGCCGTCTTTTTTGTAAGTGATACTGGGTGCGTCGCCATAAAACCCGTGCGGCGTAACTTCATCCGCTTCATAAATAGTCATCCCACCAGAGGCAGCTCTTGCCTGCATCAGATCTTTGGTCACTTCGGTCTGGCCATAAACCATCACGGTTTTGCCTTGCGTGAGCTCTTTAAGATCGATCCGCTCTTCACGTCCCAGGAAAGACAGGGCAAAGCCATCATGCACCAGACCCTCGCTATCCATACGTTGGCTGACTTTCGCTTCTCTGAGCAGGTTCTGGGTACCTTGTTCAAGCACGCCGGCACGTATGCGGCTTAGTACATAGTCGGGAGACTTGGCTTCAATAATGATGTTGTCTATGCCTTGCAATTCCAGCAGACGGCCCAGCAAAAGACCCGATGGACCCGCTCCGATGATGGCAACCTGCGTTTTCCTATTCTTATTTTCCATAACCGGCCCAGATCGTTATTCGAATTAATGTTCGATGATCGGACTCTAAGGCGAGGAATGGAATAGACTTTAAAAATAAAAACTTGTACATTCCGAGGAATTTTCGCCTTATCCTCATCACATGCCAGAAAATCAGACTAATAAATCCGGTGTGCCGGTATACCAGCTATATGGCGAAGATCAGCACTGGCTAACGCCAGATCTGCTGCATTGCGAATCGATAGCCGCGCGCAGCCTCTTGCACAATTGGGAGATCAAGCCACACCGCCACCATGGATTATTTCAGTTGCTCTGGCTGGAGCAGGGCGTGGCCAGTTTGCAGTTGGATGACTGGCAAGGCCAGCTTGATGCAGGCAGCATCCTCATCGTTCCCCAGCATTGTGTGCATGGATTTCAGTTCTCTCCCGATGCCCAGGGCTTGGTAATCACACTGGCTTATCCTTTTTTCGACAGACTTGCAGCCGGTCTGGGTGCAGAGTTCATCGCTTATCCTGGGCCGCATGTATTTGCGCTGGGAGAAATACTTGAGCGTATGCTGCTGGAGCACATGTTGCACAAGCTTGCGCAGGAATATCGGGGTCAGTCACAGCACAGGCTGAGTCTGATTGAATCTTTGCTGACTGCGATACTGGTTTTACTCAACCGGGAAATGCAGGGATATGTTGCGCTAAAGCTTGAGACTCCGATACGCGCCCGACAGTATCTGGCTTTATTTGCCGAAGCCATAGAGGCAGATTTTTCTACGCATCAGCCGCTTGATTATTACGCAGCCAAAGTCGGTATCAGTGCCGCGCATCTCAATGCTGTGTGCCGACAATTGGCCCAGCAAACGGCATTAGACCTGATACATGCGCGCATTACACTGGAAGCAAAGCGCAGTCTGGTTTACACCTCAATGACGATACGTGCGGTATCGGATGTGCTGGGGTTTTCTGATCCGGCCTATTTCACGCGCTTCTTTAAACGACAGACAGGCATGGCACCAAAAAAATTCCGACAGCAACTTGCGATGCTGTCGGAAGATTAAAACTTCAGGATTTCAAGGGGAGCATGGCCTTCCTGGCGATAAGCTTCTATGAGGCTAAGTGCTAATCGGATCAGGGCAGCATGACAGAGAGTTCTGAGGCTGCATTTAGCAGGGCAGGCAGGAAATTGAGTTCCATCTCTGCTTTTGTTACGCGCGTTGCCTGAGCACCGATATTCAAGGCAGCGACAACAGCACCGGAGGCGCCTCTGACTGGTACGGCAATAGAGCGCAAACCGATCTCGAGCTCTTCTTCAACAACTGCATAACCGCTCTGGCGGATACCTCTGAAAATTTGACACAAGCGATCTTCTGAAACGATGGTGCGTTCTGTGTAACGACGCAGATCAGCCTTACCAAAATAAGCTTTTAGTTCAATTTCATTCAAGGCAGAAAGCAGTACACGACCAAGCGAAGTGCAGTAGGCCGGAAGACGACTGCCTGTACCGAGCGAGACGGACATAACGCGCGATGTGGAAGAACGTGCAACATAGAGTATGTCGACGTCATCGAGGGTCGCCAGTGAGCATGATTCATTCAGCGTCCGGCTTACCTGATTGAGGTAAGGTTGAGCCGAGATCGTCAGGGGGGTAGAGGAAAGATAGGAATAGCCCAGTGTGAGGATTTTGGGTTTGAGATAAAAATTATTTGCTTCTGCTTCCGCATAGCCAAGTTGCTTTAATGTGTAAAGACAGCGCCTGACGGCAGCCCGTGGAATGCCGGTTTTGTGACTGATTTGGGCAATCGTCATGGATCGCCGTTGATCACTGAAGGCCTTGACGACTGCCAGCCCGCGGGCCAGAGAAGTCATGAAACTGGGGTCAGTTAGTGTCTCGATTTCTTCTGCGTCTGATAAAGATCGGAGTAGAGGATCGGAGTCCAGGTTATTCCCATCGGCTCTAGCAGTTGAATCGGCGGAATTTTTCCGACTGCTTTCATCGAAGTTGGAATGGTAAGAGGAGATGTTTTGCATGGTCATGTCGCTCAGGTGAGGGTCGATCGAACAAGCCAGGATGGCTGTTGCGCTGCCTTAAACCATTTGATTTTTGGCAGGACGATTACCGTAGCGGAATAGCATGCTAATTTGATAATCATCGCTTTCATTCGTCAGTTTTTGCTTCCGACAGTTGGTTAGATAAAGTTTCCGTTGCTTATCAGCGACAGTAAAAATATAAAATGCAAAAAAATTAAGGATTCGCCGAACACGTACCGGTAGTTCAACTTGGCTTTGCTTGCAGCGCAGTGATTCCGTCTATAAACTTTCGTTGTGTTCTATTAACGATCATTTGTTCGATTATCGAACACATCTTCGATTGAAATTTACGACAAACTATTTTTTTACGCAATCCTTTTAGGGGCACTTATTTTGGTCGACAAAATTATTTCTTCCTTCGCCGCCGCGGTGTCTGATGTTCAAGACGGGGCAACCGTGATGATTGGCGGTTTCGGCAATGCAGGCATGCCGCGGGAGTTGATTGATGCCCTGATTGATCAAGGTGCAAAAGAGCTCACCATCGTCAACAACAATGCTGGCAATGGCGATACGGGGTTAGCCGCTTTACTGGCCGCCGGCAGGGTGCGCAAAATTATTTGTTCTTTCCCCAGACAGTCTGATTCACATGTATTTGATGCGCTTTATCGCAGCGGCAAGCTGGAGCTGGAATTAACACCGCAAGGCAATCTGGCCGAGCGTATTCGCGCCGCCGGTGCCGGTATAGGCGGATTTTTCTCTCCGACCGGATACGGGACTTTGCTTGCAGAAGGCAAGGAAACGCGCCTGATTAATGGTCGTCACTATGTGTTGGAGTCGCCCATACATGCAGACTTTGCGCTGATCAAGGCAGAGAAGGGCGATCGCTGGGGCAATCTCGTCTATCGCAAGGCAGCGCGCAACTTTGGACCGATCATGGCCATGGCTGCAAAATGCACGATTGCGCAAGTCAGTGAAGTTGTGCCGCTAGGTGAGCTTGATCCTGAGGTGATTATCACGCCAGGTATTTTTGTTCAGCGCGTAGTGCAGCACACAGTGCAAACCGAAGGAGCGAGCAAATGAAGCGTTTTACCCGTGATGAAATTGCAAAGTGTGTGGCGCGTGATATTCCTGAAGGTGCGTATGTCAATCTCGGCATTGGCTTGCCTACGATGGTGGCCAATCATTTGGATAAATCGCGTGAGATTTTTTTGCATAGCGAAAATGGCATTCTGGGCATGGGCCCCGCGCCAGCGCCGGGTGATGAAGATGAAGACCTGATCAATGCTGGCAAGCAGCCAGTGACATTACTCACAGGCGGATCTTATTTTCATCACGGCGATTCTTTTGCGATGATGCGCGGTGGTCATCTCGATATTTGTGTGCTGGGTGCATTCCAGGTATCGCGCAGCGGTGATCTCGCAAATTGGCATACCGGTGCACCCGACGCTATTCCTGCAGTTGGTGGTGCCATGGATTTAGCCATCGGGGCCAAGAGCGTCTACGTGATGATGGAACACCAGACAAAAAGCGGCGAGAGCAAAATCGTTGATCACTGTACCTATCCATTAACCGGCATGGGTTGCGTGAATCGTATCTACACTGATTTGGCTGTCATAGATGTAACTGCACAAGGATTGGTTGTGCGCGAAATGGCTGAAGGACTCACGCTGGATGCACTGCAAACATTGACTGGCGTGCCGTTACGGGCGCTATGAAGTCAATTCAAAATTTTTATTTTTTATTTTAGTTTTTTTTATTTAGACATTGGATACCAGCATGAATGATGCCTTTATTTGTGACGCAATTCGCACGCCCATCGGCCGCTTTGGTGGCGCGCTAAAAGATTTGCGTGCTGACGATCTTGGTGCCATACCTTTGCGCGCACTGCAAGAACGTAATACGCAGGTAGACTGGTCAGCCGTATCCGAAGTGATTTATGGCTGCGCAAATCAGGCCGGCGAAGATAACCGCAATGTCGCGCGCATGTCCCTGTTGCTGGCTGGCTTGCCTAAAGAAGTCGCAGGCGGTACAGTAAATCGACTTTGTGGATCGGGCATGGATGCAGTCGGTACTGTTGCGCGCGCAATCAAAGCAGGCGAAGCCGGACTGATGATAGCCGGTGGCGTTGAATCCATGACACGCGCGCCATTTGTGATGGGCAAAGCAGACACCGCGTTCTCACGTAATGCGCAAATATTTGATACCACCATAGGATGGCGTTTCGTTAATCCGGCAATGAAGGCATTGTATGGTGTTGATTCCATGCCAGAGACCGCAGAGAACGTTGCTACCGATTATAAAATCAGCCGCGCTGATCAGGATCTGTTTGCCGTCAACAGTCAAAACAAAGCCGCTGCAGCGCAAGCCGCCGGCATACTGGCACAAGAAATTGTGCCAGCACATATTCCGCAGAAAAAAGGCGATGCGATCATCGTCAAGGATGATGAACATCCGCGCGTCACCAGCGTGGAAGCATTGGCCAAACTCAAAGGCGTCGTGCGCCCTGATGGCAGCGTCACTGCAGGTAATGCATCGGGTGTGAATGATGGCGCCTGCGCGCTGCTGATTGCCAATGCCGCGATGGCTGCAAAATACGGACTCACCCCAAAAGCACGCATCATCGGCATGGCAACAGCCGGTGTGGCGCCACGTGTAATGGGCATAGGCCCGGCACCTGCAGTACAAAAATTATTGCAGCAAACAGGCATACGCCTGGATCAAATCGATGTAATCGAACTCAATGAAGCCTTTGCTGCACAAGGCTTGGCAGTCATGCGTGAGCTCGGCATCGCTGATCAAGACCCAAGAGTCAATCCGAATGGTGGCGCGATTGCGTTAGGCCATCCACTGGGCATGAGTGGCGCGCGACTAGTAACGACTGCCATGTATCAGCTGCATCGCACCGGTGGCCGCTATGCACTGTGCACCATGTGCATAGGTGTCGGGCAAGGCATTGCGATTATCATTGAGCGTGTTTAAGTCATCACCTCGCGTACGACTTAACTTGTAACGCATAGCGCAATCACGAAAGTAAACATGTCAGATCTTCACCCATTTCGTCAGCCCTCCGCTGGCAGTCAGCCGGATTATCTTTTTCCCGCCTATGCCTCAACGGTAAAGCGCGCACCGAGTCAGCCTTTGATTTTGCTGCCACAGTCCTTATCCGAAATGACCGGCCCGGTATTTGGCAGCGATGCTGTAGGTGCAAGCGATCACGATCTCACCCGTCAGCATGCAGCTGAACCATTAGGCGAGCGGATCATCGTTGCGGGTCGAGTGCTGGACGAAGATGGGCGCCCGGTACGTAATACCCTCGTTGAAGTTTGGCAGGCAAATGCAGCAGGTCGCTATCAGCATAAGCGTGACACCCATGATGCGCCGCTGGACCCTAACTTTACTGGTACCGGTCGCGCGATGACGGATACAGAAGGCAACTATCGTTTTCTGACGATACGACCCGGCGCTTATCCGTGGCGCAATCATCCCAACGCATGGCGTCCTGCACACATCCATTTTTCATTATTTGGTCATGCTTTTGCAACGCGACTCGTCACGCAAATGTATTTCCCCGGCGACCCTTTGCTTGCACTTGATCCTATCTACAACAGCGTGCCCGATGAAACTGCGCGGCAGCGTATGGTTTCGCAATTCGAGCTTGCACTGACTGAGCCAGAATACGCACTTGGATTCCGCTTCGATATCATATTGCGCGGCCGCGATGCCACGCCCATGGAGAAATAAGATGAAGCTTGTGACCACACCTTCACAAACCGTGGGCCCGTATTTGCATATCGGACTGGATTGGTTGAACACCACAGCACTGGCTACAAAAGATGTCGCCGGTGAGCATATCGTTCTGCAAGGTCGTTTGCTGGATGCAGATGGCGTGCCTGTGCCGGATGGCATGATAGAAATCTGGCAGGCAAATTCATATGGTAAATATGCGCATCCGGATGATGCGCGTGCATTGCCCGTTGACGCAGGCTTTAACGGCTTTGGCCGCACGCCCACCGATGCAGAGGGCAATTTCCGTTTTTCCACCATCAAGCCCGGCCGCGTACCTGCGGCAGATGGACAGCTCCAGGCACCACACATTATGGTCAGTGTGTTTGCCAGGGGTTTGCTCAAGCAGCTGGTCACCCGCGTTTATTTTTCAGGCGATGATCATGACAGTGATCCCGTCTTACAGCTCGTACCTGCGGCACGACGCACAACATTAATTGCCGTGCCCTCAGAAAATAAAAAAGACACGATTGAATGGAATATCGTTCTTGGTGGTGGCAATAATAATGAAACCGTATTCTTCCAACTTTGATCACAGGTAAAAAGCGACTGCCACGATGACACTCACACACCTCACTGCAGCAATGTTTTCAACGCCAGGCATGCAGCAGGTGTTTTCTAGTCACAATACCGTGCAACGCATGCTGGATTTTGAAGCGGCGCTATCCAGGGCAGAGGCAAAAGAAGGCATCATTCCTGCGCATGTAGTCGCTGCCATCAGTGCCTGCTGTGATGCTACCAAAATTGATATGACGGCATTGATACAAGATGCAGGTCAGGCTGGCAATATCGCCATTCCGTTGGTTAAACAATTGACCGCACAGGTAGCTAAACTTGATCAAGAATCTGCCCGTTATGTGCATTGGGGCGCAACCAGTCAGGACGTGATCGACACCGGCATGGTTTTGCAAATGCGTGAGGCTATCGACTGCATCGTGACGGATCTGGCTGTATTTGCCGATGTACTGGCCGGACTGTCCAAACGTCATCGCAACACAGTCATGATAGGCCGCACATGGATGCAGCATGCATTACCAATCACGTTCGGCATGAAAGTGGCAGGCTGGCTGGATACCGTATTAAGACATCAGCAGCGTTTGTCAGAATTGCAGCCGCGTTTGCTGGTGCTGCAATTCGGTGGTGCAGCCGGCACGCTGGCAAGTCTTGGTAATCAAGGGCTCACCGTAGCAAGTGCTGTGGCACATGAACTTGATCTGGCGCTGCCTGCGCTACCCTGGCATACACAGCGCGACCGCATGACCGAAGCCGCCACTGTACTTGGCTTGATCACCGGTACCTTAGGCAAAATCGCGCGCGACATTGCACTACAGTGTCAGACCGAAGTGGCAGAGCTCGCAGAACCGGTTGCACCGGGCCGCGGCGGTTCTTCCACCATGCCGCATAAACGCAATCCCGTAGGCTGTGCAGCCACACTCGCAGCGGCAGTACGCGTGCCGGCATTGGTCTCAACCATGCTCTCTGCGATGGTGCAAGAGCAAGAGCGTGCATTAGGTGGATGGCAAGCCGAGTGGGATACCTTGCCCGAGATCGCCAGCTTGTGTGGCGCTGCGCTGGCGCAAATGTCGCATGTCGTCAGTGGCTTGCATGTTGATGAAAAACAGATGCGCGCCAATATCGATATCACGCGAGGTCTGGTAATGGCAGAGTCAGTTTCTCTGGCACTGGCTTTGCATATCGGTCGTGAAGCCTCACATAAATTAATCGAGCATGCATGTGCACTAGCGATGGAAAAAAAGCAGACCTTGTTGCAAGTACTGTGTGACGATGATCGCGTTACCCAGCATTTATCATCTGTCGCTCTGGAGAAATTATTAGATCCGCTGACTTATACCGGCGAAGCAGTTGCATTTGTTGATCGTGTGCTGAATGCGCATTTGCATCGCAAATTAAAATCCTAATCAACATTTTATTTTCGTCGGGAGCGAGCATGTCCTTTTTTGATACTGGTGCGGGTAAATTGCATTATGAAATAGCAGGTTCTGAGCAAGCACCGGTACTGGTACTGTCAAATTCACTCGGTACGACACTGGATATGTGGTTGCCGCAAATGCCTGCATTACTTGAACATTTTCGTGTGCTGCGTTATGACACGCGCGGCCATGGCAAGTCTGAAGTCACACCCGGGCCATATAGCATTAATCAATTAGGCGGCGATGTCGTGGCGTTAATGGATCACCTGAAAATCAAGCGCGCGCACTTCTGCGGTCTTTCCATGGGTGGCATGATAGGCATATGGCTAGGTGTACATGCCGAAGAGCGTATCGACCGTCTGGTCTTATGCAACACCAGCGCTGCTATTGGCGTACCGGAAGTTTGGAATACTCGTATAACCAAAGTGTTACAAGATGGCGTTGCATCTATTGTTAATGATGTGATGGGACGCTGGTTTACACAGGATTTTTTAACGCATGCGCCAGCACAAGTAGATCGCGTAAAAACCATGCTGCGCAATACGTCACCTCAAGGCTATGTGGCCAACTGTGCGGCAATACGCGATATGGATCAACGTGCATCGCTAGCAAAAATCATTGCGCCTACATTAGTCATAGGCGGCAAACATGATCAGGCCACGCCGCCTGAACATGGTGAGCTGATTGCACGCGCCATACCGGGCGCGCGGTATGTGGAGCTCAATGCCGCGCATTTATCGAATTGGGAAACAGCCCAGGCATTTACGCAGCAAGTAGTCGATTTTTTACTTGAAAAGACAGTGAGTCACTAAGATGGATGATAAAGAACGCTATAGCTTAGGCATGAATGTACGACGTGAGGTCTTAGGTGATGCGCATGTTGATCGTGCACAAAGTAACCTTAATCCATTAAACAATGAATTTCAGGATCTCATCACCCGCTATGCATGGGGCGAGATATGGACCCGCCCCGGACTGCCGCGCCACACACGTAGCCTGATGACGATATGCATGATGGTGGCATTAAATCGTGAAGAAGAATTAAAGCTGCACTTACGAGCCGCCGCCAACAATGGTGTGACGCGTGACGAGATCAAGGAAGCGTTATTGCAAACAGCGATTTATTGCGGTGTGCCAGCTGCCAATTCTGCATTTGCACTAGCGCAGAAAGTGTTTGCTGAAATGGATGCGGCGGGTAGTTAGAGTTAGTAGGGTGAGTTGATGGTTAGAGTTTTTGATTATAGCTTGGGCGGCAATTCCAACTTTTCTTTACGCTCGCTATACCGGCTACTCAAATACTGCTCACTATCTCTGGTCAGCAAAGTAAATTTCACCAGTTCTTCCATTACATCCGTGAGCCTATCGTAGTAGCTTGAAGGCTTCATGCGACCTTGCGCATCAAATTCCTCATAGGCTTTTGCCACCGATGATTGATTCGGAATCGTGATCATGCGCATCCAGCGGCCGAGTATGCGTAAAGCATTGACGGCATTAAAGGATTGCGAACCGCCGCATACCTGCATGACTGCCAGCGTTCTACCCTGAGTCGGTCGTAATGCGCCTACTTCCAGCGGCAGCCAATCGATTTGAGTCTTGAACACACCCGTGAGAGCGCCGTGGCGCTCAGGGCTGCACCAGACCTGGCCCTCTGACCATGCTGATAGCGCACGCAACTCCTGCACCTTGGGATGATCTGCCGGCACGCTATCAACCATGGGCAATCCGTGCGGATCGAATACGCGTGTTTCTGCTCCTAAGCGTTGTAGCAAACGCTCTGCCTCCAACACCAGCAAGCGGCTATATGACTGCGGCCTTAGCGAGCCATATAAAAGTAATATGCGAGGAGCATGTGTCGCGCGTTCTGCTGGTAATAGTTTTTCCAGTGTCGGTATGTCGAAATGCGCTTCGCTGATATTAGGCAGATCAGTCATGATTTTATTTTGATGCTTTCTTTGCTGATAAGCGGGGCTGCTTCATACCAGTCCTTGGATGCGTTGACGACTTTGACTACCAGCAGCATGACGGGCACTTCTATCAATACGCCCACAACCGTTGCGAGTGCTGCGCCAGAATCAAAGCCAAATAAACTGATTGCTGCAGCCACGGCTAGTTCAAAAAAATTGCTCGCACCTATGAGTGCAGACGGGCAAGCCACATTATGCTTTTCACCCAGCTTACGATTTAACCAGTATGCCAGCGCCGAGTTGAATAGTACCTGTATCAAAATCGGCACAGCCAATAAAGCAATCACCAGCGGTTGCTGCAATATCGATGGGCCTTGAAATGCAAACAGCAATATCAGTGTAGCGAGCAACGCCGCTATCGATAGTGGTCCGATACGCTGCATGGCGGCTTCGAATGCTGGCTCGCCTTTTTTTAATAATGATTTACGCCACAGCTGCGCAAGTAAAACAGGAATCACGATATAGAGCAGCACTGAAATAAACAGCGTATCCCAAGGCACGACTATGGCTGACATGCCGAGCAACAGTGCCACTAATGGCGCGAATGCAAAAATCATGATTGCATCATTTAATGCCACCTGTGAAAGCGTGAACAACGGATCGCCATTAGTCAGTCGGCTCCAAACGAACACCATCGC
>CAIVDH010000257.1 GCA_903904635.1 uncultured Burkholderiales bacterium
CGCAAGGCTTAAACGTAGGCATGCTGCTGATTTTTTCATTGGTGGTCGGTTTTACCGGTGCGATTATTTCGCTCTTGATGAGTAAGCCTATGGCCAAATGGTCGACAGGTGCGCATGTCATAGACCATCCATCCAATTCTTCTGAGCAGTGGCTGCTTGATACTGTGCGCCGGCTGGCCGATCGCGCCGGCATCGGTATGCCCGAGGTGGCCGTCTATGACGGTGAGCCGAATGCATTTGCCACGGGTGCTTTCAGAAATGAAGCATTGGTTGCAGTGTCAAATGGTTTGCTGCTCAACATGACACGCGACGAAGTGGAAGCTGTACTGGGCCATGAGATTGCGCACATTGCTAATGGTGATATGGTGACCATGACTTTGCTGCAAGGCGTAGTTAATACGTTTGTCGTGTTTCTGTCGCGTTTGGTAGGCTATGCAGTGGATCGCGCGCTGGCACGTAATAATGATGAAGGCCCGGGTATAGGTTATACGGTGGCGGTGCTTGTTAGCCAAATCGTGTTCGGTATTCTTGCTTCCATGATCGTGGCCTGGTTTTCTCGCCATCGTGAATTTCGCGCCGATGCAGGTTCAGCTAATTTACTGGGCAATCCGCAACCGATGGTGCAGGCTTTAAGAAGGCTGGGCGGTATGCATCCGAGTCATCTGCCGCAATCGGTGGCAGCACTGGGCATTAATCAATCTGCTGGTTTTATGGAATTGTTTTCCAGTCATCCGCCTATAGAAGAACGTATTGCAGCATTGCAGAGATCTTGATCCGCAACCAGTAGTTTACGTAATTTTATTTAACGACAGCCCTGGAGCTGTCGTATTTTTTTATTTGTTTTTATCGGATTGCATGAGCCAATTTTTTCAGATTCATCCCGATAATCCGCAGCTGCGCCTGATTAAACAGGCCGCGCAAATCGTGCATGGCGGCGGTATCGTTGCCTTGCCTACGGATTCCAGTTATGCGCTGGTATGTCATCTTGATGATAAAAGCGCGGTAGAGCGGTTGCGCCGTATACGGGGTGTCGATGACAAGCATCATCTGACTTTGCTATGCAGAGATTTATCTGAGATTGCTACTTATGCGAAAGTCGATAACCGACAATATCGATTGCTAAAATCAGCAACCCCTGGTCCTTATACCTTCATACTCGAAGCAACCAAAGAAGTGCCGCGACGCTTATCGCATCCTTCGCGCAAGACCATAGGCCTGCGCGTGCCTGAGCATGCCATTGCTCAGGCACTGCTGGAGGAACTAGGGCAGCCCCTGCTGGGAACGACGCTGATGCTGCCCGGTGCTGACATGCCACTTAATGATCCGGAAGAAATTCGAAATGTGCTGGAAAAAGAAGTGGATCTGGTCATTGATGGCGGTAGCTGCAGTCTGGAGCCGACTACCGTGGTGGATTTGAGCGGTTCAGAGCCTGTTATTGTGCGCGAGGGGCGCGGCGCAGTGGGTCTATTCTTGTAATTGGCTTTTTCCAGCCCTTGCCTCTGCTAAAATCGCGCCGATGAACGAAACTATACAAAATATTGCTGTTTACGCACTCCCGATACTATTTGCCATTACCTTGCATGAGGCCGCGCACGCCTATGCGGCTAAATATTTCGGTGACCAGACTGCCTACTCTATGGGCCGCATGAGCTTGAATCCGCTGCGGCATATCGATCCGATTGGCACGATATTGATACCTCTGGTACTGGCATTGTCTCAAAGCCCCTTTATTTTTGGTTATGCCAAGCCGGTACCGGTAGATTTCTCACGCTTACGCAAACCTAAGCGGCATATGGCCTGGGTGGCGTTAGCCGGCCCTGCCGCCAATCTGGTGATGGCATTTTTATGGATGATTTTATTTTTCATGCTGGATGCAGGCGGGTCCGAGGAAAAATATTTTTATCTGGTAGCCAAGGCAGGCATATTTATCAATCTGGTTTTGTTTGCGTTTAATTTATTTCCTTTGCCGCCGTTAGATGGCGGCCGCATCATGACAAGTATCTTGCCTAATCGCTATGCTTATAATTTTTCGCGCGTGGAGCCGTACGGCTTTTTCATCGTGCTTGGTCTTATGATGTTAAACCTGCTGCAGTACTGGATGGTTCCGGTAATCTCAGGCGCAAACATCTTGCTCTCAGTATTAATCACTCCCCTAAAATTTCTTCTGAACTGATCCCTCTATGTATCCCGATCGTGTTGTCTCCGGTATGCGCCCCACTGGCGCTATGCATCTTGGCCATTACCACGGTGCGTTAAAAAACTGGGTGCGTCTGCAATCTGAGCATCCCTGTTTGTTTTTCGTCGCTGACTGGCATGCGCTGACTACGCATTATGATGATCCGTCCATTATCGAAACCAGCACTTGGGATATGGTGATTGACTGGCTGGCTGCAGGCATCGATCCTTCGCAAGCGACGATATTCATACAATCCAAAGTGCCCGAGCATGCCGAGCTGCATTTGCTGCTTTCCATGTCTACGCCGCTGGGTTGGCTGGAACGTGTGCCTACCTACAAAGATCAGCAGGAAAAACTCGCTGACCGCGATCTGGCAACCTATGGTTTTCTTGGCTACCCATTGCTACAAGCGGCCGATGTATTGATCTATCGCGCCAGCATGGTGCCGGTTGGTGAAGATCAGGTGCCGCATGTAGAGATGATGCGTGAAATTGCGCGTCGATTTAATCATCTGTATGGCCGCGAAAAAAACTTTGAAGAAAAAGCGCGCGATGCCGTCAAGAAGCTGGGTACCAAGCGCGCCAAGCTTTATAACGAATTGCGAACGGAATATCAGGAGCAGGGCAAGGATGATGCGCTGGAGCAGGCCAAGGCCATGCTGGATGATGCGCAAAATCTTTCCATGAGTGATCGTGAACGTCTGTTCGGCTATCTTGAAGGCAGCCGCAAATTGATCTTGGTAGAGCCACAGGCCTTATTGACTGAAGCATCACGCCTGCCGGGGCTTGATGGTCAGAAAATGTCCAAGAGCTATGGCAACACAATTGCATTGCGTGACGATAGTGAAACCGTCACCAAAAAAGTCCGCACCATGCCTACCGATCCGGCGCGTGTGCGTCGCACGGATGCAGGTGACCCTGCAAAATGTCCGGTTTGGCAATTTCATCAGGTGTATTCCGATACCGTCACCAAAGAATGGGTGGTTAAGGGCTGCAAATCCGCAGGTATAGGTTGCCTGGAGTGCAAGCAGCCTATCGTTGATGCGATTTTGAAAGAGCAGGAGCCCATGCGCGAGCGGGCACAGCAATACATCGATGATCCTTCACTGGTGCGCGCCATTGTGGCTGACGGCTGCGATCAGGCTCGCAAACATGCGCAGGAAACCATGCGCGATGTGCGTGAAGAGATGGGCTTGTCTTACAACTAAATTTTTAATAAAGCGCACATCATGCAATCTCATTTTGCGCAAAGCCTGCCCTCTGCATGGGTTAGCCGCTTTGCAGATTTGATAGCGCATGGTCTGGTGTTGGACTTGGCATGCGGAGGTGGGCGTCATAGCAGACTGTTGGCTGAAATGGGTCACCAGGTATTGGCGATTGATCGAGACGATTCTGCACTGATGGCATTACAGACGCCGGCCTCGCCAGCGATTAGCACGTTGTGTTTTGATTTGGAAGACGAGCACGCAGCCACACATCCTGATTGGCCATTTACGGCGGGACGCTTTACCGGCATCGTGATCACCAATTATTTGCACCGTCCTTTGTTTGATGCGATTTTCACCAGCCTGGCTGATGGTGGCGTGCTGATCATGGAAACCTTTGCAGAAGGTAATGGACGCTTCGGTAAACCATCCAACCCCGCTTTTTTGCTGGCACAAGGCGAGTTACTGGAAATCGTTTGCGGCAAGCCTGATCTGCGGGTGATCGCTTTTGAAGATGGCTACATTGATAAGCCCAAGCCGGCCATGGTGCAGCGTATTTGTGTGCGCAAGTCTGGCATAGAGCCAGAAGCTGCTCAGGTAAAGCTGGGATCTGAGATTAAGTTATAAAAACTTTCACTCTGGCGCGTCATAGTCGCCTGCTTCTTTGCCGATCCGCTACAATCACGTTTTTGATTTTTGCAATGGTACAACCATGATTAATGGCAGCATAGTTGCAATAGTGACCCCAATGCACGAGGATGGCAGTCTTGATCTGCCGACGTTGCGTAAATTAATTGACTGGCATATCGCCGAATCGACCGATGGTATCGTCATAGTCGGCACAACCGGTGAGTCACCAACCGTATCAGTAGACGAGCACTGCGAGCTCATCAAGGTGGCCGTTGCGCATGCCGCAGGCCGTATTCCTGTAATTGCCGGTACCGGCGGTAATTCCACTACTGAAGCGATAGAGCTGACGCATTTTGCAAAAAGTGTTGGTGCCAGCGCGTCTCTGCAAGTCGTGCCCTATTACAACCGGCCTACGCAAGAAGGCATGTTTCAGCATTTCAGCAAAATCGCTGCATCGGTTGACCTGCCTGTGATTTTATATAACGTGCCAGGCCGAACAGTGGCCGATATGTCTAACGAGACCATAGTGCGCCTGGCATCAGTGCCGGGCATTATTGGTGTCAAGGATGCCACTGGCAACATAGGCCGCGGAATAGAACTACTGCAGGCAGTACCCAAATCTTTCTCAGTCTATTCCGGCGACGATGCGACGGCGATGGCACTGATGTTCTGTGGTGCGAAAGGCAATATTTCCGTCACGGCCAATGTTGCACCAAGGGCTATGCATGACTTATGTGCTGCTGCCATGGCAGGGCAGGTTGCACAGGCCATAGCAATTAATGACCGCCTTATACCTTTGCACAACAAGCTCTTCATAGAACCTAATCCTGTGCCTGTTAAATGGGCTTTGGCTGAAATGGGTCTGATGGCCGGCGGTATACGTCTGCCATTAGTGGGTTTGAGCAGTTCATGCCACGAAGCTGTCAGATCCGCTTTGCACCTCTCGGGTGTAATACAATGAATCGTTTATCCCCATCCACCTGTTTTCGTTTTGACATGACCCCTCCTTTCCTGAGCTACATCAGTTATTCATCTTTGATTGTTCGTTTTATTGCTGGTGCTGTACTCATGGCGGGAGTAACTGGCTGCAGCACTATCGGTGACATGTTGGAGCCGGAAAAAATCGACTATAAGAGCGCCAAGCCTGCCACGAAAAAAGCCGGTCTTGAAGTGCCACCAGA
>CAIVDH010000258.1 GCA_903904635.1 uncultured Burkholderiales bacterium
ATTTTTGCGATCAGAATTTTGCCTTCGGATTCTTTGGCAACTTCTTCCAATATAGGTGCAATCATTTTGCAAGGACCACACCACTCAGCCCAAAAATCGACCAAGACAGGTTTGTCAGATTTCAGTACATCCATTTCGAATGAACTGTCGGATACGTGTTTAATATTTTCGCTCATGATTTCCTCAAATTGAGAGGGAGTGGAATTGATTCGTTATTTTTGCTGCACCGATTTAGTCAGACATATCCATTCATGTATCCAAAATATAAAAACGCACTAAGCAGGGTGTGTCGTTCGAATACAGGGTGTGGATTTGCAACTAGAAGAGACGCGGCGGGAAATTGACCGAATAATAACCGATTTTTCTAAAAAGTGTATTGCGCGCTCTGGATTTGTGATGCTTGTCATAAAATGGACGAATGGCAAATCCGGAATTCTCAACCAACACCCCTAAGCCTGCACGTTATTCCACCAGCCTGGTTGCGCATGGAGATGGCTTTTGGCCGCAGGTTGCGCGACGTATTATCGAGACTGCGCGGCAGCATAGCAATAGCACAATAGTAACGGACCTCTCTGAAATCCGCGTGCTGGTACCCGATTTTTCGCATCTCAAGTCAATGCGTGCTGCGCTTGCGGCCGAGCTCGGCAGCGCTTTCATCGCACCGCAGGGCAGCATACTGTCTGCCTGGTTGCAGCAGCAAATACCAGATGCGAGCGATTTGCAGCCATCATCCGAGAGTGAGCGGCTAATGGGCCTCTATGCCAGGCTACGTGAATTGGGCTGGCTAAAAAAACTCTTTGCCGCGCGTCGCAATACGGATCTTTTGCCACTTGCCAAAACGCTATTAACTTTGTCAGATGAGCTGACAGCGGCATTGCTGCCATCCGCACTCGCCTTGCCGGAAGCACTCGCAGATCGCTGGCGTATGGCACTGGCCAAGCTGACTCCGCAGGCCGCGGCATTGTTATCTGATGAAGCGCAAATGGTATGGACCATCTGGCATGGTCAGCGTGACGTGCGCGACCCCGGTGTGATGCGCCATGCGCAAATGCACAAAGCCGCAGCAGTGGCGACTCAGCCACTGATCTGGATAGCGTCCGCAGAGCCCAATCCGTTCGAAGCGGATTTTTTGCATGCGTATGCCAGCCGGCAAACAGTACAAGTCATTAGGCCTGATTGGTCTGCTGCAGCATTGCCTACATTGTTATTGCAAAGCTGGCCTGAGCTGATTGAGCATGATGTGCCGCCTATGGAAGAAATTGCTCAGCCTGCATCGTTATCACTGTTCAATGCAAATGGCCTGGAAGACGAAGCGCAGTGCGTAGCGCAAACCGTAATTAACTGGCTAGTCGAAGGTAAAACGCAGATTGCCATCGTCCCGCAAGACCGTATGGTGGCGCGCCGTGTGCGCGCACTACTCGAGCGTGCGCAGATCGTCGTTGCTGATGAAACTGGCTGGAAGCTTTCAACCACTCGCGCCGCAGCGGTGCTAGCTGCGTGGCTGGAACTGGTGGCATCAAATGCACAAACTTCGGCATTACTCGAATTTTTAAAATCCCCTTTTTTATTTCAAGACCCGCAGCTTGAAGAGCAACAACGCATGCGCATAGAGCGCGCGCTGGTACAAGCCAAAGTATTGGGTGGCTGGTCCGATGTCAGTGCAGCAGTCGCTGATCTGCCGCGGGAAAAAAGTTTGCTCGACGCTATCGCGCGCGAAGCAATGCGTTTCGCCGACCGTAAAAATATCAGTCAGTGGGCAGCCGTTACACGCGCCGCATTTGATGCACTCGGCATGCAGGATGCAATGACAGAAGATGTGGCAGGTAAACAAGTGCTGGATTTACTCGATCTGCTGGCCACGGATTGCGCCACACTAAGTGAAGAATTTTCGCTCGCTGAATGGCGTGCGCTGATTAATCTGCAAATGGAGCAGACAATTTTTGTTGCTGCGCGCCTTGATCAGCGAGTCATGATGGTACCTTTGCATGCGACACCGCTGCGTCAATTCGATGCAGCCATACTCGTCGGTGGAGATGCAGATCATTTGCCTGCGCATAGCGGTGAGACTTTATTCTTCGCCGATGCTGTGCGCAGTGAATTGGGACTGGCCACGCGAGCCAGTCGTCATCAGCAACAGCTAAGAGAATTTGCAGCATTGATGCTGACAACGCCAAAGGTGGTGTTGTCATGGCAATCGCAGCGTGATGGCGAGCCTAATCCTGTCAGCGTGTGGATACAGCGGCTGCAACTGCAAATCGGACTCACGCACGCAACGCCAATCGCATTACATCAAATCAATTTGCCTGTGCAGAGCATGCAAGTCAGTTTGCCGCAGCAACCCCAACCTTCTGCTGCCGGGCTCGCGCCACTACGACTCTCAGCGAGTGGTTACAACAGCCTTGTCGCTTGCCCGTATCAATTTTTTGCAACCCGCATGTTACGGCTCTCAGCGATGGATACCTTATCCGAGCTTCCGCAAAAGCGTGATTATGGCGACTGGGTGCATGAAATTTTATTGCGCTATCACCAGTCGCTGCAAGCAGCGTCACATACATCGCCCCAGCGTGAGAGTTTGCTGCATGCGATATCTGATCAGGTATTTAATCTGGCGCTGGAAAAAAATCCTGCCGCAGTCGGCTTTCAGTCACGGTGGAAAAAAACGATACCGGCTTATCTGGAATGGGCAGCCAAACATGAAAGCGAAGACTGGGAATTTTTATATGGCGAGCAGCCAGTAGAAAAAATATTGCGTTGGGAAGGCGGGTCTGTGATGCTACATGGTCGCATTGATCGCATGGAGCAAAATGCGCAAGGCGAATTACTCGTACTGGATTACAAAACCTCTGATGCATCGAAGCTGAAAAAAGGCCTGGATGCCTTTGAAGATCATCAGCTCGCTTTTTATGGTTTGCTCGCCGAATCACCGCCTAGCGGTGCGCGTTATGTAGCGATAGATGCAGATAAAACCAGCTCAATCAAAGCCGAACCATTTGCATCATGGTGCGCAGCGCTGGAGATGCAGATAAAAACAGACTTGCAGGCAATTGCCTCTGATACCCCTTTACCGGCAAGCGGCACTGCAAAGGCCTGTCTATGGTGCGACATGCGTGGCCTGTGCCGTAAGGGAGTCTGGTAATGCATGAGACCGACCATAATCATGCACATAATTTCGAATCTGATGGCCAGCCTATCGATGCTGCGACATTCATCGCTATTGCCTGCGATCCAGCACGTTCTGTTTTAATCGAAGCCTGCGCTGGTAGCGGCAAGACATGGTTACTCGTGTCGCGCATGTTGCGTCTGCTGTTGGCTGGTGCCCAACCTTCCGAGCTGCTCGCCATTACCTTTACACGTAAGGCTGCGCAAGAAATGCGCGAGCGTCTGCTGGCTCTGTTGCATGAACTGGCGCTGAGCGATGATGAAAAAATTGTATCGCTACTCGTTGAGCGTGGTTTGGATAACGCTTCGGCAAGCGCCATGGTGCCAGCTGCGCGCGGGCTGTATCAGCGTGTGCTTGCCAGCCCTCATGGGCTGTCAGTTGATACTTTTCATAGCTGGTTTGCGCGGCTTTTGCAAATCGCACCGCTGGCCTCCGGTACGCCGCATGGCTACACATTAGAAGACAACAACACCGAGTTGCGTGATGCCGCATGGCTGCGTTTTATGCAAGTACTGAGGCAGCCAAAATCATCCGCATTGCGTGAAGCATTAAAAAAAGTGTATGAAATCGCCGGTGACTGGAGCGGTAAAAAATTAATTGATGCCTTCATGGCCAAGCGTGCCGAATGGTGGATAGCCATACGTGCCGGTGATCCGTTCATGGGCCTTAAAGAATTATGTGGCGCTGATGGTGAGCAGGATGCACGGCTAAGCCTATGGCAAGACTCTGACATGATCGCGCGACTCGCGCAGATCGCAAAATTATTAGGCGCTGGAACGGCTGGTAATCAGAAAACGGCAACAGCTATTGAGCAGGCTATTTCTGCTGGTGCGGGTATAGAAAATTATGAGGCGCTGTACGCGGCTTTTATTACTGCCGGTGGCAAGCCGCGTGCCAGTAATATCACCAAGCCTTTGCTTGTTGCGCTGGCCAACTTGGGTGGTGAAGAATTTTTTGAGCAAGCGTGGCAATTGAGTTGCAAGACTCTGCTGCAAATAAAAAAGCGCAGTCTCGAGCCACAGGTGTTGGCATTGAATCAGGCTTTATTTGAAGTTGGGTCGGCCTGTCTTGAACATTATCAGGCGCTCAAGGCTGAACGACGTGTATTTGATTTTGCTGATCTGGAATGGCAAGCCTGGCGTTTGTTGAGCAGCAGCGAGCATGCCGCTTATTTGCAATCGCGCCTTGATGCTCGCTACAAACATATTTTGCTCGATGAATTTCAAGATACTAATCCTCTGCAATGGCACATCGTGCGCGCCTGGCTGGATGCCTATGATGCACAAGGGCCGCAGCCTAGTGTGTTTATCGTTGGTGACCCTAAGCAATCGATTTATCGTTTCCGTCGCGCCGAGCCACGCGTATTTATTTCAGCGCGCACCATGCTGCGTGCAAAAGGTGCAGCAGATTTGCGTACTAATCTGACACGCCGTAATGCACAGAGCATCGTGCAGGTTTTGAATCAGGCCATGCAAACCAATTCGCTTTATCAAGAGCAGGCGACATGGTCACATCAGCAAGGTGCGGTCTGGCGGCTGCCGTTGATCAAGCCGCCGGAAGTACAACCAAAAGAGGCGACCGGATTTGCACTGCGCGATCCGCTTAACTGCGCACCAATTGAAACCGAAGATCTGCGTCATCAGCAAGAAGGCTGTGCAGTGGCACAAGCTATTTTGCATGCGCGGCGTGAATATACGACAGAGTTGAAATGGTCGGATGTGATGATACTGGTGCGCAGCCGCGTACATCTGGCAGCCTATGAACGCGGCCTGCGCGAGGCCGGCATACCGTTTGTTTCCAGTCGACGTGGTGGTTTGCTCGATGCACTCGAAGTCAGCGATCTGATGGCCTTGCTGCAATGGTTGACGATGCCGGGTGATAACCAGTCGTTGGCACATGCGCTGAAGTCACCTGTTTTTGGTGTGACAGATGCAGACTTGATTATGCTCGCTCAACGCAAAGAGACCAGCTGGTGGCAGGCCTTGCAAGCGTTGTCTTGTGACGAGTTGGCCAGTGCCGCAATGCTGCGCGCAGCATACCTGCTGGCCAAATGGCAGACGATTGCAGCGCGTTTGCCCGTTCATGATTTGCTTGATCAGATCATGCATGACGGTGAACTTGCTGAGCGCTATGCACAATCCACACCTTTGGCTTTGCGGGGACAAGTGCTGGGTAATCTCGATGCATTCATTGCACTGGCACTGGAACTTGATGCCGGTCGTTATCCCAGCGTAGCGCGCTTTATTGATCGCTTGCGCCGCTTACAGCGCGGCAGTGAAGCAGATGCACCGGACGAAGCCGATATTGATGCGGCATTAGATGCTGTTCGTATTATGACCATACATGCGGCCAAGGGGTTGGAGGCTGAGGTGGTAGTGCTGACAGGTGCCAATCATAGTGATGGCGTAAAAGATGATCTGGGTGTGTTGTGCGACTGGCCTGAAGATCAACTCGCTCCGGCACATTTTTCTGTATTCGGAAAAATTACTGAGCGTGGTCTGGCGCGAGATCATTTATTTACGCAAGAAGAAAATTTCAGGCAACAGGAAAATTGGAATTTACTGTATGTGGCCATCACGCGGGCAAAAAAATTATTTATCATCAGCGGTATAGAGGCAACAAAAGGTGGGCAGCCTGTGACTGAAGGCAGTTGGTATCACCGATTATTAGCAGTTGAGCCGCAGATTTTTGATACGACGCTACAGACGATTGTCGCGGACGGTGAAAATACATTTTCATTGCGATTGTTTAAGCCAGCCAAGCTGCCGCCACCAGAGTTAAAAATACTGGGCAGTGTAGAAAATGCGGCAACGATAGAAGGCAGTTTGCTGCATGCGTTAATGGAGAGACTGACCAATTCCGGCGAGTGGCCGCTCATCGTTCCTGAGGTGGCGATCACGGCAAAATGGCTGGATTGCACGACTGAACTGGCGACCATAGTCTGCATGCAGGCGCAGACTATTTTGTCGCAAGCATCGCTGGAGCATTTTTTCAATCCACAGCATTATGTGTTTGCCCGTAATGAAATCGAAGTCATCCACGAGGGTGAGTTGTTGCGCTTTGATCGTCTGGTCATGTTCGATGATGCGCTTTGGATATTGGATTACAAGCGGAATTATTTTGAATCACAACAGGCTGACTATCAGCAACAACTGTCATGCTATAGACTCGCTTGCGAGGCGATCTATCCGGACAAGCGCATCTGCACAGCATTAATCACCGTAGATGGTCGTTTGTGGCCGCTGGATAACGGCCCTGTAACAGCGGCTGATGGATTAACGTAAATGAATCATACGGTTTAATCCTTACTGTGTTGAGCCCACTCAAGAGCAACCGGCGCTGTCTGACATAACTTGGGTGCTTCACTTTAGCCTTAGCTTATCTTGTGCACCTTGTCGATATCAGCATGTTTTATCCGGCAGAGACCGGCGGTGTCGGCACTTATCTGCGCGCAAAATCACGCTGGCTGAAATCACAAGCTGGCATACAACACACGGTTGTTGCTCCTAGTGGCAGATGGCATCCTGATCCGGATGTGGTGGGAATTCCAAGTTTGCCTATCCCCTACAGCAATGGCTTTCGCTGGCCACTGTCACCATTGCTGACTACGCGTTGTCTGCAACGATTACAGCCACAACTGATCGAAGTTGGGGACCCGTATCAGTTTGCATGGAGCGCACTCTCCGCCAGAAAAAAACTCAATATTGGTGCACTGGCTTTTTATCATTCCGATTTGCCACAATTAGCCAGTGAGCGATTTGGCAAAGCCGCACAACAGGCGGCAAATTTATATGTGAGCAGACTGTATCGTCAGTTTGATCTGGTACTCGCTCCCAGCAGAGTGATGGTAAAAAAATTACGCGCATTGGGTGTCGCGCAGGCACAGCATCAGCCACTTGGTGTGGATACCCGCATATTCACTCCTGCGCGCAGAGATGCATCACTGCGCCAGCGACTGGACTTACATGAAAATACACGTCTACTGGTTTATGCGGGACGATTTACCCGCGAAAAAAATCTCTCATTACTAATTAAGGCGGTTGAAGATTTAGGTGCGCCTTATCATTTATTGTTGATCGGTGGTGATACGCCACCGCATCAATCATCTTGTGTAACATGCCTGCCTTTTCAGTCTGATGCGAGCGCATTGGCAGCGCTGCTGGCAAGCTGCGATTTATTTGTGCACCCCGGTCATCTTGAAACATTTGGATTGGTTGTATTAGAAGCCATGGCTTGCGGGCTACCTGCTTTGGGTATGGCAAGCGGGGGCGTTGCAGAGCTGATCGACAACGATACGGGTTTGCTGGTGCGGCCCGGTAGTAGTACTGCCATAGCGCAGGGTGTACGTAAATTATTTCGTGCGGATTTGCGTGCCATGGGTGCGGCAGGCCGGAAAAAAATGCTGACGCAGTATGACTGGAACCGCATCATGCCTGAGCTGATGGCGCACTATGCGCGCATCATCAGCAAGCACCAGAGTTTGATTGCACCTGCAGACAGACTGAGTCTGCTCTGAATGACAGGGGGCGATCCTCATGCCTGCATTGTGCGTATCCATACATGATGTAGCACCGGCGACATGGAAAGATTGTCAGTGCGTGATAGCAGCAGTGCAGTCGGTCGCACCCATACCGCTTACCTTGCTGGTCGTGCCGCGCTGGCATGACCTTCCCGATTCGCAAGCAACAGATTTTTATGCACAGCTTAATTGTTTGCGCAATAGTGGCAATGAGTTGGTCTTGCATGGTTATACGCACTTGGATGCAGGGCCGCCGCCACGCAATCTGCTAGAAAATTTCAAGCGGCGTGTATTGACGCGTAGTGAAGGCGAGTTTGCCACGTTATGCGCTGTGGCTGCGCGCCAGCGTATCAGGGCAGGGCTGCAATGGTTTGCACATCAAGGCTGGGATACTAAGGGTTTTGTTGCTCCAGCCTGGATGATGAGCGAGGCAACGCTTGCTGAGCTGACGCAAACAGGTTTGTCGTATGCCAGCAGTTATGGTGCGCTGATAGGGCTGCCGCATTTACAAAAGCTGCATGCGCCTGCGCTGGTCTATACCGCCCGTTATGCGCTGGGCGATGCGCTAGTGCGCACAGCCATCTCGCAATTAGCCGCTTTGCAAACCCGAAAAAAAGCAGCACTAATACGCCTGGGCCTGCACCCTGCTGACGCCAGAAATCCGGCTACGCTGGCGCATATGCAGCGTCTAATTGCCAGTCTTTTGCCTGGCCGGCTTGCTATGACTAAAAGCACATTTGTACAAAGCTGGCAAGCAGCATCGGTAAAAATTCAATAACTTTTTATGCGAATTATTTGCGGTTTGTTAGGAAATTAATATTTCATTTCAAGTTCTTGGTGAAGATGACGCGACAAGTCCCTGAAAGTATTGACTGAAATTCGCTTGCGCGACTATAGTGCCGGAATGAATTCCGAATTCTCCGCGCTACTAGAAAAAGTCAGGCAACTGGCAGAAGTCACCCATACGCTACGCCGTGAAAACGTCGAATTGCGTACTGCGCTGACCAAGCTGAGTGCTGAGCATGAGCAGTTAAGTGCCCGCACGAGTGAAGCGCATGATCGTATTGCCATGCTGCTTGAAACCATGCCGGCTGCTGGCAACAATCAGGAGGCCGCATGAGCAGCGCAATAGACGTCACCATTATGGGCCAGCCCTATCGCCTCGCCTGCAAAGAAGGCGAAGAGATTGCGCTAAAACAGGCAGTCGCTTATCTCGATGAGCGCATGTGTGTCATCCGTGATGCAGGCAAAATCAAAGGCAATGACAGAATCGCCGTCATGGCGGCATTAGGCATGGCTGCTGAATTTCTTGCGTCCCGCACCTCACAAGGCCCATTTGCTGAATTGTCTGTCGCCGATGTGCGTGACAAAATCACTACCATGCATACTGTGCTAGATAGTGCACTGGCACCGCAAGAGCGATTGTTTTAATAATTCAGTCTTCAGTCTATAAAAAATTTAATCGCGTTAGTGGTTTAAAGTGTTTGACATGCGAGTGAGTTAGAGTAGACTTTAGTTTCCTGCCGTGTTCGCGATTGCCATATATTCCTTGAACCATTTATGTGCATTGGCTGTGGGATTCGTTCTGTAGGCGTGAACATCGCTAGTCCGATGATCCCAATATGGAACTACTGTGGCCGCCTTGAACCGCCTTGGTTCAGGATGCCGGCACAGCGGCACTGGCGGGTCTTTATTCGAAACGGCTGCATTGATGCAGCCGTTTTTTTATGTCCGATACGTTTCGCGTATAAAAAATGCTGGCGGGTTGCGTGGTTAGCTCAGCCTGATTTTTAAAGTCGCACTAACAATAAAAATTTTCTGCAATGTCATACTGGTTAATGAAATCTGAACCCGATGAGGTCAGCATTGATGATGCGCTTGCAGCGCCAGACCAGACTGTGGCATGGACTGGTGTGCGCAATTATCAGGCGCGTAATTTCATGCGCGATGCCATGCGTGTTGGTGATGGTGTATTTTTTTATCATTCCAGTTGCGCCCAGCCTGGCATTGCCGGTGTCGCTGAAGTTGCCAGCACCGCCTATCCTGATCCTACTCAGTTTGATTCGGCCAGCCTTTACTATGATCCGAAATCGGATCCTGCCCATGCGCGCTGGATGCTGGTGGATATAAGGGCGGTGAAAAAAACCAGATTGATAGGATTGCCAGAGTTGCGTCTGCATGCCGAGCTGGAAGAGATGATATTGCTGAAAAAAGGCAACCGGCTGTCAGTCATGCCGGTGACGTCTGATGAATGGTATTACATCACTAAAAAACTGATCAATAAAAATAAACAATAAAAAATCTGATACTGACGCGTAAATTTGCATGGAAATTGCAAGTCAGTTTAGGTGCAAATAATAGAATGGAAAAATAATATGGATCTCAGTTTGGTATTGGCGTTTCTGGTGCTGGGTGTGTTTACCGGATTTGCTGCTGGTTTGCTGGGCATAGGCGGTGGCATGTTACTGGTGCCATTCATCACCATGCTGCTGACTTATAAAAATTTTCCATCCGAGCTGATTGTGCATATGGCCATTGCCACTTCACTGGCCACCATCATGTTTACGTCGCTGTCATCTGTGCGCGCCCATCATCAGCGCGGTGCGGTATTGTGGCCAGTGGTGAAATTACTCGCGCCAGGCATACTGATAGGATCATGGATAGGTCCATGGATAGGCGCGCAATTAAACTCTTCAGGTCTGGCTTTATTTTTTGCCGCCTTTGTCGGACTCTCCGCTACGCAGATGTTATTGGATAAAAAGCCCGCCGCTGCGCGTGAATTGCCGCAGGCGCCGGGCATGCTGGCAGCGGGCTCGGTGATAGGCATACTCTCAGGCTTGGTTGGTGCGGGTGGTGGATTTGTCTCGGTGCCATTCATGAGCTGGTGTAATGTAAAAATTCATAATGCTGTTGCCACGAGTGCGGCTTTAGGTTTTCCGATTGCGCTGGCCGGTACGCTTTCCAATATTTATTTTGGTATGCATGTGCCGAATCTGCCTTCTGGTTCATTGGGCTTTATTTATTTGCCGGCGCTGTTGGTCGTGTCACTAGCCAGCGTAACGACGGCGCCGCTGGGTGCACGTACCGCGCATGCGCTGCCGGTAAAGTCATTGAAAAAAGTATTTGCAGTGGTGCTGTATTTACTGGCTGCTTATATGCTGTATAAGGCGCTGCGATAGTTTTTTCAGGCGTTCAACGAAAGACACTGGTTCCAGCGCAGGCCGGAACCTAGCTGTTACCCCAAGCATTTCATATCTCCAAGTAATCAACGCAAGCGCGTTCTTTCATCGTGACCGATTTTTGCGTTTCGATGCAATTTGACCTAGGTCATCTACCCGTAAACCACTTAAGCCCTATAGTGACCTTATGAAGTATGCGTTCATAAGTTCATTCGTGCGTGCATACATCATGCAGTGAGCAAACCACAGCATGGATTACAGCACAACCGCCATCGTCATCTCTGGAGATATATGTTGAGAAATTGGAAAATTGTAGCGTTGGCAATGCTGGTGCTTAGCTTAAACGGATGCGGCTATAACACGATGCAGGCGCAGGACGAGCAAGTAAGCGCGGGATGGGCGGAAGTATTGAACCAGTATCAGCGTCGCGCGGATTTGATTCCGAATCTGGTCAATACCGTAAAAGGCTATGCGTCTCATGAGAGGGAGGTATTAACGCAAGTGACAGAAGCGCGGGCGCGGGTCGGATCGATACAGGCTACGCCGGCGCTGCTCAATGATGCGCAGGCGTTCGAGAAATTCCAGCGTGCCCAG
>CAIVDH010000259.1 GCA_903904635.1 uncultured Burkholderiales bacterium
CCTTCGAGCAGTGGCATGGTGAGTATGCACTGCGGCGCCTGACCATAATCTTTTTGCAGCTCGCGCCCAACCAGTAAATTAAATTTTTGATCGGTGCCGCCTATCTCCAGATCTGACTTCAATGCCACTGAGTCATAGCCCTGCATCAGCGGATAAAGCAATTCATGGACTGAAATAGGCGTGCCTGCTTTGTAGCGCTTAGTGAAATCTTCACGCTCAAGTATGCGCGCAACCGTATACCGCGCTGAGAGTTCTATAATGCCGCGCGCGCCAAGCTGGTCACACCATTCTGAGTTGTAGCGGATTTCAGTTCGCGCCGAATCCAGCACCAGACTGGCCTGAGCAAAATAAGTACGGGCATTGGCTTCGATTGCTTCACGGGTCAGCGGCGGGCGGGTAATGTTGCGACCGGATGGATCGCCGATCATGGAGGTGAAATCACCGATGAGAAAAATAACGGTGTGTCCCAGATCTTGCAACTGCCGCATTTTGTTCAGCACGACTGTATGACCCAGATGCAGGTCGGGCGCCGTCGGATCCAGACCGAGCTTGATGCGCAAAGGATTGCCTGTGCGTTCGGAAGCGACGAGCTTTTGTATGAACTCAGATTCTATTAGCAATTCATCAACGCCACGTTTAATTATGGCAAGAGAAGCTTGCAGCGCATCAGAAAGAGGGGCGGCCGGTGCTGAATTTTGCGAAGATTTGACGTCCATGTGTTTTCTAAATTGCAATAAAAGACTTAATCGGGCCTGGCTTTTGGTATAATCGCCAGCTTAATTTTTACAGAATGAAATTGTGTGATTTTCAGCGGTTGATTTATTGCCTGCCGAAAAACGCCAAATTCTAGCCTATTGCATGCGCCTTAAAGATAAATTACTTGATACTGGATTTGCCGCCTGGTCGGCAATGCGATCCTCACGCAAGGCACGTTCGGTGTCGGCTTATGCGTTGGTATTGAGTTTTATCGCATTTGGCGCGGCTGGCGTTGCACCGGCACCCGACGTTTCCAATCTTCCCGTCACTCTCACTGTAGAAGAGCTGGCCCTGCCAGATCTGTCCGCTCAACTTGCCACGTTAAACCCTGAATCGCAGCAGTTTACTGCTGAAGAACGTGTTCGCTCCGGCGACAGCCTTGGTGCCTTGCTGGAGAGACTAGGCGTTAATGATGTGCAGGCAGCGAATTTTATCAAGAGCGATGAGGTAGCCAAAGCGTTGCTGCGCCTGCGCCCTGGCCGTACTGTTCGGGCAACGGTTACATCGGGCGGCAAGCTGCTCGCCGCCAGCACCCTAATCGCAGATAACAAATCCCCTGTTAAAAATCTGAGCATTACGCGCACCGATACCGGCTTTGTGTCGCAAGAAACAGAAGCGGCGATTGAAAGACGCACAGAAATGCGTACTGCCGAAATACGTTCCTCGCTTTTTGCCGCAACCGACGCCGCGCAAGTACCTGATGCTGTGGCCATGCAGATGGTTGAAATATTCTCTTCGGACATAGATTTTGGCTCTGACCTGCGTCGGGGCGATTATTTCAAAGTGATTTATGAAACCCTCTGGCAGGGTGGTGAATTCGTACGCAGCGGCCGTGTGCTGGGCGCGGAATTTCACAATGGCAGCAAAACATTTCAGGCAGTCTGGTATGGCCAGCCCGATAGCGATGAAGGTGGTTATTACGACATGAACGGCAAGTCTTTGAAAAAAGCTTTTCTGAAATCGCCGCTGGAGTTCTCACGTGTGACTTCTGGATTTTCCATGCGGCTGCACCCAATATCGGGCCAGTGGAAGCAACATAAAGGTATAGATTTTGCTGCGCCAACTGGCACGGCAATCCGCGCTGCTGGTGATGGTGTGGTTGATTTTTCTGGTGTCCAGGGTGGCTACGGCAATATGGTGGTGATACAACATGGTTCAAATTATTCCACCGCTTATGCTCACATGAGCCACATGGCAGCCGGGCTACGTCGCGGCAGCAAGGTTAAGCAGGGCGAAGTAATCGGCTATGTGGGTACGACTGGCTGGTCTACTGGCCCGCATCTGCATTATGAATTCAGAGTTGCCAATGAAGCGCGCAACCCTGACTCCATAGCAGTGCCCGAAGCGCCGGCGTTAGCCGGCATGGACTTGCAGCGTTTTCACCGCTACGTAAGCACGATCGCTCATCGCTTTGTACTGCTCAACACCAAAGAAATACAAATCGCTGCGCGCTAATTTTTATTTCGCCAAAATCAAGTAACTGATTTTTTAGCATGAGAAGTCTGGCAGCGACCATAACAAAGCTCTACCTATCCTGCCATGCCAAATTCCCCATTATATATAGGCCTAATGTCTGGCACTAGCCTTGACGGCGTAGATGCGGTACTGAGCGCATTTCCTGGCAAGCAGCAAGCGGCTTACTTGCCCTTCCCCGCAGATCTGAAGCATGAGCTGATGGCGCTGCAGTCGCCAACTGAAAATGAAATACATCGTGAGTCCATGGCGGCCAATCGCCTTGTTCAACTCTATGCAGAATGCATAAGAAATTTGCTGGCATCAGCCCAACTCCGCCCAGATCAGATCCGGGCAATTGGTGCGCATGGCCAAACCATACGCCACCTGCCTGCAAGCGGCTACACCCGTCAGATTAATAATCCGGCCTTATTGGCAGAATTAACGGGCATTGATGTTGTGGCTGATTTTCGCAGCCGTGATGTTGCTGCAGGCGGGCAAGGCGCGCCGCTAGTGCCGGCTTTTCATCAAGCGGTTTTTAGCAAACCAGGCATCACACGCGTAATCGCCAATATAGGCGGGATTAGCAATATCAGTCTATTGCGGGCAGATGGCAGCCTCAGTGGTTTTGATACGGGGCCAGGCAATATGCTCATGGATAGCTGGATTAATACCCATCTGGGTGCCGCATACGATAAAGATGGGCATTGGGCTGCGGGTGGCAAGGTCAACCCGGCTTTACTTGACGCACTTTTTGAAACAGAATTTTTAAGGCAGCCGCCTCCGAAAAGCACAGGACGGGATTTATTTAATGCCGACTGGCTAGCAGCAAAAATACAAGGTGTTGTCATCTGCAGTGCGCAAGATGTTCAGGCAACACTTGCGGCTTTTACCGCCCTGACGCTTAGTGACGCGATTAAGCTTTATGCCGGCGATGCCATGGAAGTCTATGTGTGTGGTGGCGGTGCTTACAATGCACATTTGATGCAGTTACTGCATCAAGCTCTGCCTGTGCCAGTTGCCAGCACAGCACAATTGGGCGTGTCACCCTCGGAGGTAGAAGCGCTAGCTTTTGCGTGGCTGGCTGCGCGTTTCTGCGAGCGGTTACCAGGCAATGTACCAGCCGTCACTGGTGCACGCGGTTCACGTATTTTGGGGGCGCTTTATCCTGCTTAAAAACTCTGCCTGTCGCTTGGCCTCATCATTACGTAAAAAAAACGCGGAAAATTTCCGCGTTTTTTTATTTCAAGCCTACCTAATCAGGCAGAGAATGAGGATCCACATCCACATGTCGTCGTTGCATTCGGATTTTTAATCACGAACTGCGCGCCTTCAAGATCATCTTTGTAATCGATCTCTGCGCCTACGAGATATTGATAGCTCATTGAATCTACCAGCAACTGCACAC
>CAIVDH010000260.1 GCA_903904635.1 uncultured Burkholderiales bacterium
GCCTCAACAAACTTTGTCTGCGCTTTTTAAATTGGGAAATAGGGTTAATTTGTGGGGTTAATTCGACTACAAATCCAAGGTGCCTATATGATCTGCAAATAACCAGACTTCAAGTCCTGAACATACAAGCGGCACAGAGAGTTTTAGAAAGATGAGGTCTGTATCGCCACTCATTGCCCATAAAAAAATTCTATTCGTCCGAAATCTAGTTTTCATAAAAGCAACCAAGTTTCGCAAGCGCTCAATTAAATGGTGGCTTGAGATTCCATATAATCAGCCTACAATCGACATGCAAACACATTGCATCGCGCTGCTTAGTTCTTAGATACCGATTATTGATCAAGTCAATTAGCCTATTCAACGTGAAACTCGCACTACTTTCAGATTTACACGCCAACTTGCCAGCATTGCATGCTTGTCTCGCGCATGCTGCCAAAGAAGGTGCCGACAAAATCGCCATACTCGGCGATATCGTAGGCTATGGTCCGCATCCAGCGGCAGTGGTTGAGCGATGCCGCCAACTAGAACAAGAAGGCGCCATCGTCTTGCGCGGCAATCATGATGTATCGGTTACTCCTTCGCCCGACGCCAGCGCTAACTGGGGCAGCCTCACGGCATCCTGGACGTTTGATCAGTTGAATCAGGATCAACAAAATTGGTTAGCTCAACTCCCCCTGACTGCAACACTCGATTTAGTCTTTCTCGTTCACGCAACAGCAGATGCACCAGAAAAGTGGCATTACGTACAAGACGAAAGACTTGCTGAACGTAGCGTTGATGCAGCGAGCAAAAACCCCGAAATTAGATATATCTTTGGTGGGCATGTACATCAACAGTCACTTTATTTTCGGGGTTCAGGCCGCAGGCTGATGCGATTTATACCCAAGAGCGGTATTGCAATTCCAGTAGGGTCACACCGACAATGGCTGGCAACGGTAGGCTCAGTCGGACAACCGCGTGATGGTGACACACGATCTAACTATGCACTGCTCGATCTGGCGACATCACAACTGACTTTTCATCGCGTCTCCTATGACCATCTCGCCGTATCACAAGAGATGCGTGCAATCGGCTTACCTGAAGAGTTGGCCAGCAGACTGGAGCAAGGCAGATGACGCGATTAGTTCAGGGCAGTGAGCTGGATGGTTTTCAGATAGGAGCGCGCATACATAGCGGCGCTATGGCGAGTATTTACTCTGTTACTTACGCTGATGGTCGAGCTTCACTGTTCGATATGGTTATGAAAGTACCGTTCATGCGTAGCGGAGATGGCGGAGAAAATATTGTCAGCTTCGAAGTCGAGCATCAATTACTACAGGTATTGCATGGCCCGCATATACCGCGCTTTGTTGCAGCCGGTGACCTTGGCCGTGTTCCTTATTTAGTGATGGAGCATATACAAGGCCAAACATTAGAAGCCTATGTTCGCAGTAAGCGTGAAACTAATGAAGCAATCTCTATAAATACCATCGCACATTTAGGTGCAAAATTATCAGAAGCCTTACACAGGCTGCATCAACAAAATGCCTGTCATCTTGATCTCAAACCCGCCAACGTCATCATCAAAGATGATGAGAGCATGGTTTTGCTGGATTTTGGTTTGTCTTATCACGCAGACTATCCAGATCTACTCGCTGAAGAATTACGCAAAGCTATAGGCTCACCTGCCTGGATCGCGCCTGA
>CAIVDH010000261.1 GCA_903904635.1 uncultured Burkholderiales bacterium
AACCATGCCTTCTTGCTGCGCTGCGTTACTCATTACGGTTGGTCTGCGCACGAATGCGGTGGCCAGATCAACTGCGCGACTCACCGACACCGCATCGGCCACTGTGCCACTTAAAACCAAACTGTCTGCCGCTGCTGTTACGCGCAACTCTTTTTCATCTGGCATCAGCTCTTTCAAGATATTCTGTAATCCTGCAGGGTCTATACCTACCGTGACATCGATAGCACTGCATCTACCACTTTTCCCTTGCAAGATCATGTTCGTTGCACCAACCTCTATACCTAACAGATATAAATAATCGGGTGCTACCAGCATCGCTTGCACTACAGCAGGATTTCCCAATGTACGAGCGGTCACTGATTCTGGCAGACGCAACAATGTCGATTTTCCGATAGGCAGACTAATTTTTCCGGGCGCAATGCCATCACTATTGCATTGCAATGTAGGGGCTACGATCTTTGCACCCTGATCAGTCTTTATATTATTGCTACGGGATACAAGACCGGACGAACTTTGTGCCATAACCAAAGAGGCAACCAGTAATAATGAAGCGAAAACGCCTGCGTTTTGCAATCGATAGTCGAGATGAGAAATCATGCAGATTTTCCTTTTCTTCTCATTGTTATGTTGATGTGCATGAAAAATTTAATAGCACTCTTGTGAATTGCGCAGGCCATTGATTACAGCCACACAATTTATATTGACGCGATTGGATTCAGATTCACTTGCTACTTGCTTGTCCCTATTTGCCGTTACGATTTTTTTTGTGGCTCGCTGTGGCTTACTGGTTGATTTATTTTCTGTCAGTTGTGGCGTGTCGTTATTTTTTTCATCTAATAACGTAGACTTGGTTGCACCCTGCGTGATGCCGGGTCCAGGATCAACTTGATTACGCAGTGCCAGAGAGAGGCTGCCTACGCTGCGTGCCAGATCAAGTTTTTCAGCTTGCTCTGGTGTGACCTCTAATGTGACGGCATTGACTACGCGCGGCTTGGTGTCATCGCGGCTGACTTCTTGCGCGACAGCGAGCACTAAAATTCGCTCAAGTACGATCTTGGAAATATTTTGGTCTTTGCCACTACGCTCGCCATCTTTTTGCATACTGACGATGATGTCGACGTAATTTCCCGGCAGCGCAAAGCCCGCAACACCGATCACATCATTGACACGTACCGTTATGGCGCGCCGGCCTTCTGCAATTACTGCCGATAACCCACCCGTTGTGCCTATAGGTGCAAGCTTGGCTTCTGATAGAGGTTCTCCGCGTAACACACCAGTCTTGACGACTCTGCCCTCTAGCGCGGCAAGCGTATCGAACGCGCCCGGTGGCATGCTGCCAGCTGGCCATTCAACTAACCTGACCAAATCTGGTGTGACGCGCTGACCCAGACTGATATCAGTACTGGCGACCGCAATACGGATTTCATTTTTTTCGGAAGATTGCGTTATGAATTTTGATGCAAGTAATACAGCAACAACGCCGGCGGTAACGGCAATCAGTAGCACTAACAATATTCTTTTATTTCTCATCGCTACTCCACAATATTGAATGATTCAGATGGCAATTGATGTGCGCGACCATGCTTAAGCATGGTTTACAAGCGCAATGGCTATCAACATGCCGATTGCTACGACAACGCCATAGGGCATCAACCCTTCTTTGCTTCTTTTTTGTAAAGGAGAAAACGACAATGACACCCGCTGATACAAATTGGCGCCTAAAACAGCTTGTATCGTTGCGCCTATTTCAGCACCAATATGACTGCGTGCTAGTAACACGGTGAGCGCCCACACACCACCTGTTAAAGCACTGAGTAAAGCAATGTCCAGCGTTAGAAGTGGGCCGGCATATAAACCTAGCGTGGCGAGCAGCTTCACATCGCCGGCTCCCATGCCATTAAGCAGATAGAGTGGTAAAAAAATACAGAGTCCGCACAACCCGCCTGCCAGACTCGCTTGAAAACCGATGCTGTCAGGAGCAAAACATGCGAACATCAATGCAGCTGCTGCACTAGGCATTAGCAACTGATTAGGTATGCGCCAGCTTTTCCAGTCATACCAGGCAGCACAGAGTGCAGTGCATGTCATGCCGACAATGGTTGCTACCGATGGCAGAGATTCAGAGAAAAGATGCATAACGTTCTCCTGTTTTTTTTTACAACCGGCCTTATTCTTAGGCCGCCGCCATTTCGGCAGCGGCGCTTAAGAAATCAGGTTTGCAGAAAGGTATTTGCGTAAACTTAGCTTGGTAATGCAGAGGTTAATTTGGTACTAATTTCAGTAAATACTGCTTTCAGGCTGGTACCGACTCCGGTGACAGTCACAATGATCGCAGCAGCAATTAGTGCAGCCATGAGACCGTATTCAATTGCAGTTGCGCCGC
>CAIVDH010000262.1 GCA_903904635.1 uncultured Burkholderiales bacterium
CACATCAAGACCACGCTCGGCAACTATCGTCATTACCCGAGATGATGGCGGCGTGGTTGGTGCTGATTTGATTTGATTTAATCAGATTCAGATCGCTACAGAGTTTGCATCTAAAAACTAATTTGCCCATGTCATCATGTAGCAATATAACTGTCATCGTGTTGCATTAATCAATTTGTAAACTTCTCTTAGTACAACTACAGGGAAGAATCATGCGATTGATGACCGTTGCGGCAGACTCCACCCCGAGCTTTTCCAAACTGAGCCTGAGTCTGGCCAGTAGTCTTAAAGAGATACGCGAAGTTCAGCGTCTGCGCTATAAAGTATTTGTTGAGGCCATGGGGCTATCTGCTTTATCAAATCCGGATGGCCTGGATCAGGATGAATTTGATCAGTATTGCGATCACCTGATCGTGCGCGACAATCACACACTCAAGATAGTCGGCACGTATCGTGTATTACCACCGAGCGCTATTGCAAGAACCGGTGGCTTTTATTCTGAAAAAGAATTTAATCTGGGCAGATTAGAAAATCTGCGTCCCCGCATCACCGAAGCAGGACGCGCCTGCATACATCCTGACTATCGTAGCGGCGGCGTCATCATGATGCTCTGGGCTGGCTTAGCTGCCTGCATGCGTAAAGAAAAATCGGAATATCTGATCGGCTGCGCAAGTGTGAGTCTGGCAGATAACGGTAACACCATTAATTCCGTTTGCCGCAGTCTGACAGCAGATCAAATCGCGCCTGCTGAATACCGCGTTGAACCACATCTGCCTTTTCTACTACATGATGATGCCTTGCCAGAAAAATGGCACACACCGCCTTTGATCAAAGGATATTTGAAAAGTGGCGCGTGGGTTTGTGGCGATCCGGCGTGGGATCATGATTTTCATAGCGCTGATTTATTCATGATGCTGCCACTATCGCGACTCGATAGCCGCTATGCCCGTCACTACCTGAAAGATAAGGAAACCGCATGAACGGTCCTGCTCCTTCATTACCATTTCTCCGATCTGGCAAACGAGAAAAAGAAACTTATAAAAAAAATAAACCGCTACATTTCCGTACCATCTGGATTTCTGATATCCATCTGGGCACCAGCGGCTGTCAGGCTAAACGTTTGCTGGAATTTTTGAAGGCAACGGAATCCGACAAGCTCTATCTGGTTGGTGACATAGTCGATGGCTGGCAGCTAAAGCGCCGCTGGTACTGGCATCAGACTCACAATGATGTCGTACAGCTCGTAATGAAGAAAGCTAAAAAAGGTACCAATGTTATTTTTGTACCTGGCAATCATGACGAATCTGTTCGCCAATTCATTGGTCTGGATTTCGGCGGCATAAAAATCCGTGATGAACATGTGCACACCACAGCCGCTGGCAAGCGCATGCTGGTATTACACGGTGACCGCTTTGATGGTGTCATAGCCTGTGCAAAATGGCTGGCCTACGTAGGCGATTCTGCTTACACCATGATCCTGAAATTTAATAACGTCTACAACGCCTGGCGCGCGCGCGCAGGCCTGCCTTACTGGTCACTTTCACAATACCTCAAGCTGAAAGTCAAAAATGCCGTCAGCTATATCAGCTCATTTGAAGATGCGCTGGCTGCGGAAGCCCGTAAGCAAAATCTGGATGGTGTGATTTGCGGTCATATCCATAAACCGGAAATTCGCGACATTAACGGCATTTTGTACTGCAATGATGGTGACTGGGTAGAGAGTCTGTCGGCATTGGTAGAGGATGAAGCCGGCGAGCTCAAACTCGTTTACTGGCAGGAGATTATGCTGCGCTGGGAGCAGACACAATTTACGCTTTCCAAAGAAGAAGAATTATGTCTGGCACCGGCATGAGCTATTTAGCGAGGTTATGGGATGCACAATTATTTAGCAATTTTGAAGTGACACGTTTTTTAGATACTTCCCAAAAAAATAAAGTGCCGCGCAGACCTTGTATTTTGGTGCTGAGCGTTTCAGCAGGTAATGGTCATGTGCGTGCTGCAGAGGCCTTACAGGCGCAGGCAAAAATAAGCTTTCCGGGTGTCTCTGTTGCACATCGCGACGTAATGCAATTGATGCCTGCCATGTTTAGAAAAATATACACCGACTGGTATATGAAACTCGCCAGTCATTTCCCTGAAGTATGGGGTTGGCTATATCGTAAAACAGATACCGCTAAAAATAAAAGCTGGCTTGATGCCATTAGAAAAAAAATAGAGCATTTTTGTGCGCGCAGAATTTATAACGATGTTGCGCAGATTGCTCCTGATGCCATCATCTGCACACATTTTTTACCTGCTGAATTATTGACGGCTGCAGCAAGACGCCATCAGCTAAACTGCCCCATCTGGATACAAGTAACTGATTTTGATTTTCACCAGATGTGGCTACATGAGGGAATTAGCGGCTATTTTGTTGCCACGGATGAGCTGGCCTATCGACTACAGTCTTATGGCGTCAACAAACATAAAATTATTGTATCGGGTATACCTGTGATGCCAGGATTTACTATGGCTCAATCAAGACAGCATCAGGCAAATCATTTTGACCTAAATCCTGCACGAACTACTGTGCTGATGATGGGCGGCGGTGCAGGCATAGGCGGCATGGAAGCTCTGGCCAGACAACTACTTAATCTGGAACAAAATTTTCAGCTGATTGTTTTAGCGGGCAAGAATAAAACGCTGCTCGCATCACTGCAAGTACTCGCTTTATGTTTTCCAAAAAAGCTGCGTGTCATCGGTTTTACACAAGAAGTACATGCCCTGATGGCCTGTTCTGACATCGTCATCACCAAACCGGGTGGTTTGAGTACGTCTGAATGTCTGGTTATGGGTTTGCCTATGTTGTTGGTCAACCCGATTCCAGGACAAGAAGAGCGCAATGCGGCTTTTCTGCTGCAGGAAGGCGCAGCGATCAGGGCTGATGATACGGCTACGCTTCTTTACAGACTACAAAGTTTATTACAGGATCAACCGCGCTTGTCAGTCATGCGCAGCCGGGCAAAAGCATTGGCTAAACCTGATGCGGCTATCACAGCCTTAACCACTGTGATGGACGCCATCTATAAACACGATATGGTCGAGGCCGCCTGATGTTGGTGACGTTATTATTTGTGATGCTGTTAGGATTTTTTTTCGCCAAGCTGGAAATTGCTATCGAGGGCGACGCTGGCTGGGCAAGCAGCCTGCCTACCTGGCGTATTGAAGAGCACTGGATGCTGGATTGGTTCTGGGGTGGTCGCGCCATGACGGGCTATCACGCATGGGCATTTTCACTCGTCGCACTTTTTTTTCATTTCCCACTGATTTTCAGTGCCCAATTGACTTGGGTAAATGAAGCGCGTGCCTTGGCATGCATTATGGTGTTCTGGGTGACAGAAGATTTTTTATGGTTTGTGCTCAATCCCGCATTTGGTCTTGCACGCTTTTCTAAGCTGCATGCACATTGGCATAGAAACTGGGTATTAGGTGCGCCGATAGAGTATTGGATTTTTTTGCCAGTCGGGCTAGTCTTATTGCACTGGTCGTACCTGAATTAATCAAGAAAAAATTCTGGCGCAAACACCGCACGCAAATAAACTTCATTACCATCTTCACGCTGGCGGTTTGAAATCCACCAGGCGTTAGATTTTTTTACAGTCCAGTCTTGAACTGTTCCTGTCAGCAGCAACGACGCCACCTGCCCCAGCCAGGGTTGATGCCCAATGACCATCACTGGCACGCGCGCATCTGGCCAACCGGCTAACTCGACTATGTTTTGTGGAAGGGCTGCGGGGCCTAGTGCATCAATGATTTTAAATTTCCTGCCTAATGCCTCCGCTGTTTGTATCGTACGCACGGTAGGGCTGCAATAAATACGGCAGCTTTCAGGCAAACTACGATCCAGCCAGGATGACATTTTTGCTGCCTGTTTGCGACCATGGGGCGTGAGCGCACGTTCAAAATCCTGCTCGCCAACTTCAGCTTGCGCATGCCGCCACAGTATTAAATCCACTTAGCCTCCAAGCTCTTGCATGAGGTGCAGCTGCGCACTGAATGCCGGCTGATTCGACTTGGGATTTTTTCGGTGATAGTGTCCATTTATATCCAGTTCCCATGCATTGACGTTATCTTTCAGATAGGGCTGTAATCCTTCTTGCATGATACGTTTTTTCAGCTGTTTGTCGAGGATGGGAAAAGCGACTTCTATACGTCTGAATAAATTACGATTCATCCAGTCCGCACTTGCCAGATAAACATCATGTGCCAACTCGTTACGGAAATAAAATATACGACTGTGCTCAAGAAACCGACCAATAACAGATCTGACTTTGATGTTATCAGAAAGCCCGGCAACGCCCGGCCGTAGCGCACAAGCACCCCGGACGATCAGGTCTATCTTGACGCCAGCCTGTGAAGCTTCATATAAAGATTCAATAATGGATTCATCCAGCAAACCATTCATTTTTGCGATGATATGCCCGCTACCACCTTCCTTTGCAATACGCGCTTCATTCTTGATTGCCTTGACTAAATGACTTTGCAAATCAAAAGGCGCCACCCAAAGATGATTGAGATTTTTCGGCTTGGTCAGGCTGGTAAGGTTAATAAATACTTCATTGACATCGTGCGCAAGCTCGGGATTGGCAGTTAACAGTCCGAAATCTGTATAAAATTTTGTGGTGTTGGGATGATAGTTGCCCGTGCCCAGATGCGCGTAGAAACGTAAACGTTTATTTTCACGCCTTATCACCAGCGCCATTTTTGCATGCGTCTTCAAACCCACAACACCATAGACCACCTGCGCTCCAACCCGCTCCAGCCTGTCTGCCCAGTTGATGTTGGCTTCTTCATCAAAGCGCGCCATCAATTCCACAATGACCGTCACTTCTTTACCATTTTGCGCAGCCGTGATCAAAGCTTCCATTAAATTGGAATTCATGCCGGTACGATAAATCGTTTGCTTAATGGCGACCACATCCGGATCCCGCGCTGCACTGAAAATAAAATCTATGACTGGCTGAAAAGACTCGTAGGGATGATGCAATAAAAGATCTTGTTTTGAAATCAAGTCGAATAAATCTGCATTCTGTGATTGTATGGAAAATTTTTGCGTAAACGGCGGAAAACGTAATTCAGGTTTGGCAATCAAATCAACTAATTCATTTAGCCTGACCATATTCACAGGACCATCAACTGCGTATAAAAATTCAGGATCAATATTGAATTGCTCGAGCAAAAATTTTGCAAGATGATGCGGGCAG
>CAIVDH010000263.1 GCA_903904635.1 uncultured Burkholderiales bacterium
CACCGTAAAATCGACAGCGACGCGTGTCAATGCCAGCGGATGGCACAATGGGATTAAATCGCTGGTACGTTTTGCAGCCATGATGGCGGCGATGCGGGCTATGCCTAATACGTCCCCTTTTTTTGCTGTGCCGCCGGTGATGATGGCCAGCGTTGCCGGTTTCATGCGGATAATGCCGCTGGCCATGGCGATACGATGCGTCTCGGCTTTGGCGCCGACATCGACCATGTGGGCCTGACCGCCTGCATCAAAATGGGTAAGGCCGTTATTGGTTTCGTTAGCAGCAGTTGAGGTGTTGGCAGAAGTCATGGATAAATGTAAAACAAAATGTAAGCAGGAAGGATCGAATCTTGGTTGGAGGTATCATAGCATCATGAAACGTTCGCCCTCTACTCGCGCTCCCGCACTTGTTGTCAGGTTGTTTACAGCAGCCGTACTTGTGTTGACCAGCCCTGCGTTGCTGAGTCCTGTGCCTTTGCATGCGCAGAGTTTGCCTAATCTCGGCGATGCTGATGGCGAAGAGTTATCGCCGCTCATGGAGCGCAAGCTGGGTGAGCAAATTATGCAAAATATTCGACGTGATCGCGACTACATCAGCGATCCGACTGTGATGGATTTTTTGAATAATTTTGGTGGCATACTTTTGGCTGCCAATCCGGAGGCCCGTGCCGATACGGGTTATGACTTCTTGTTTTTTGCCGTTCGTGATCCATCGTTAAACGCATTTGCTCTGCCCGGTGGTTTCATAGGCATGCATACGGGCCTTGTGATTGCGGCACAATCTGAATCTGAGCTGGCTTCGGTGCTGGCCCATGAAATCGGTCACGTTTCGCAGCGCCATATTGCACGCATGGTGGGCAATCAGAAGCAAGATGCGTTGCTGCCACTGGCCGGTATATTGATTGGCCTGTTGGCTGCGCGTAGCAGTCCAGATCTGGCGGGTGCGGCCATGATGAGCGGTACCGGGCTTGCCAGACAACGTCAGCTAGGATTTAACCGAGATGCCGAGCGTGAGGCAGATAGAGTAGGTTTGCAAATTTTGCGCAGCGCCGGTTTTGAAGCTGGCGGTATGGTGAATTTTTTTGGACGCTTGCAAAAAGCTAGTCGTAATAGCAACGATTCTGCGCCCGCTTATTTACGCACCCACCCCATGACCACAGAACGGATTGCCGATATAGAGGCGCGCATCCGTAAAGAGCCTTACCGTCAGCATGCTGATAGCCTGGATTTTTTACTGATCAAATCACGCATGCGCGTGCTGCAGGACGATAAGCCTCAGGGATGGCGCGACAATGCAGTTTATTTTAATGAGCAGCTAAAGCAAGGTACGCGCAGCGCGACCATGGCGGCGCGTTATGGCTTGGCGATGCTGGCTTTGCGTCAGCGTGATATTGCAACTGCAGATAGTTTGCTCAAGGCGATGCTTGCCGAAGCAGATCAAAAACCTGTGCTGCCGGTGACGCCTATTATTGTTACGCTGGCTATTGAATTACGTCTGGCTGCCAATCAACCTGACATAGCACTTAAATCAGTGCAATTGGCACGCATGCAGTTTCCGCTTTCGCGGGCAGTTGCGATGTTGTATGCCGACTGCTTGATGGCATCTGGTAAAAAAGAAGAGGCGACGTTATTTTTGCGTGATCAGACGCAGCTATATCGGCAGGATACGTCACTTTATATTGCACTGGCGCGGGCTTATGCCGAGCAGGGCAAAATGGCTTTGCAGCATATGACGCTGGCGGAGTATTACACCCTGGCCGGCAGCTTGCCGACTGCATTGGAGCAGCTTAGAATTGCACGCGCATCGACAGATGCCTCGTATTACGATCAGGCGATTATTGATGCGCGTGAACGTGAGTTGCAGGCGAGCTGGAAGGATATGCTGAAGCAGAAGGGGCGGTAATTTGAAGGTGACTGTATTGCGCTTTTATTAGTTTAATTTAGTCGCTAATTTATACGCGCAACCTTGGTCTGGATACAAATCCAAATCGCAGTCCTAATTCCAATCCCTGTTCATTTTGCTCTATGCGCTCAATGCGCGTAACTGGTATGGATTTATCATCTATCAGTAAGTCTAATTTTTTATCCGGTGCTTCCAGCCATTGCATCAACTGAGCATCTTCAACTGGCTTACCTTCTATCCTAAACTGCTGCAAACATTGTGCGACATCGCGATCGTCCAGCATGGCGAGATGCGTTGCATTTTGCAGTATCAATTGTCCTTCTTCTGTGAGATAGGCCGCTGTGATATTTTTTAGTGGCTGGCCATCGTGCAGCATCATGCCTGCATTTGCATCGGTATGCGCAATAAAAGGTGTGGCTTGCAGATCAACATAAACGCGCTGCGGACCATTCTGAAAATACCATGCACCTTCTGCGTCGCATGCATAGTTGCGATGTATGAATGCCAGCAGCGCTGTATGACGTATCGGGTCGCCTAATAAATTATTTTTTTGCGTTGCTTCGTCACGCATGCGAAATACGCCGCGCGCATCTAACGCCAGCCAGCCATGGCAATGCGGCACATCCGGCCATTTTGTCATGGCCTGTCTGACGATATCATCCATCTCAGAGCCTCTGCGTTGCGGCAGGTTGTAGTGTTAATGCACCAGTCAGAAAGCTGACTATGCGCTGCGGCAGCCAGTCGAGTTTGCCGGGCAGGCTGCCACTGGCAAAGCCGACATGGCCACCCGTTGCAGGGTACGCCAGTGTTACTGATTTTGATGCTGCATGCGGAAGATATTGTGCCGGCATGAATGGATCATTACGCGCATTTAAAACCAGGGTAGGCACAGTGATGGCTGGTAGCACATGCTTGCCACTGGCGCGATCCCAGTAGTCATTGGTGTCGCGATAGCCATGCAGGGGGGCGGTGACGACATTGTCGAATTCATATAAATCACGCGCGGCAAGCAGGCTATTACGATCAAACAGATCGGGAAATTGCGCGAGTTTTAGCAGGCATTTTGGTTTTAAAGTGCGCAAAAATGAACGGGTATAAATCATATTCACACCGCGCGAAAGTGCAGCGCCGCCAGCGGCAAGATCAAGCGGCGCAGATATGGCGCAGGCCGCATCAATAAAACTGGCGTCTTCTGCTGATTCGCCCAGCCAGCGCAATAAGGCATTGCCACCGAGTGAAACACCGGTGGCAAAAAAATGCGATGCATGGCTGCATATGGCATGCGTTTTAATGCGCCGCAGTACCCAATTAATTTCAGCAGCATCACCAGAATGATAAAACCGTGGTGCGCGATTTAACTCTCCAGAGCAACCACGGAAATGCGGTATCACACCGGACCAGCCTAGCGATGCAATGTGTTGCATCAGCGCTTTTGCGTAATGACTTTTCGATGAACCTTCCAGCCCATGAAATAAAACCAGCAGCGGTTTGCCCCGCTGCCCTTGCGTAAAATCTACATCAATGAAATCACCATCTGGTGTATCCCAGCGTTCGCGGCGCATGGCTATGGATGGTGTGCTGATGAAAAGAGCCGGATAAATGGTCTGCATATGACCGCCCGGCAGCCAGCTTGGCGCGACATATTCAGCCATGCCAGTGTGGTGTGACACTTAATGTAAGACGGAACCGTTAGCCAGATTCTGGTCTGCAGGTTTGCCCGGCGCGATCGATGCATGATGCATGACGATGCGCCAGCCTTGCGGTGTTTTCAGATAAACGTTCGTGGCCAGTATGTGTGCTTCCTGCCAGTTTGCATCGTCAGGTGCGTTGACTTCTTCAATCACGCTATGTACCGAGCACATCATGTTGTGGGTAACATGCAGATTGCGCGGATGTATATGCACAGGGCCACGTTCGAATATCATTTCCCATGATGCCCTGATGGCCGCATGGCCTTGCAGACGCGGTGCGCCGGGATGTATGCAGACGATTTCTTCATCCTCTGCCCATAGCGCCATTAAGCTCTCCAGGTCGGCACGCCCTATCGCATCATAGAAAGCGTGCTCTGCATCTTCGGCGCTAGCCAGTAATTTATTTTGTTTTGTCGGCATCGCTACGGTGATGAAAATGAAGACCTGGAGTGATAGAGCTTCTAAGCACGGGCTGATTAAAGACTGTAAAACATTAATGACTATGCACCACCACACCGGGTTTCAAGCGATAGGTGGTGCTGCAATACGGACAGCGCGCTTCGCCGTTGGCGGCGAATGTTAAAAACACGCGCGGGTGCGAGGACCAGACTGGCATGGCGTCGTTAGGGCAATGTGCAGGCAGGTCTTTGCTGTCAAGTTCGACAGCGGTGATGGGGTTGGTCATCATGCTCTCCGAATGCGGGTTTATACGAGTGTCAGCCAGTGGTTGTATTGCGGTGCTTTGCCGGACACAACATCAAAAAACAGGGATTGCAATTTTTCTGTGATGGGGCCACGGCTGCCGTTACCGATTTCACGATTGTCGAGTTCGCGTATTGGTGTGACTTCTGCTGCGGTGCCGGTAAAAAATGCTTCATCGGCGCAGTACATTTCATCACGTGTGATACGTTTTTCGATAATCTCTATGTGCATGTCACGTGCCATCGTCAGCACGGAGTCACGCGTGATGCCATCCAGGCAGCTGGCCAGATCGGGCGTATAGATTTTGCCGCCCTTGACGATAAATACATTTTCGCCAGCGCCTTCCGATACATAGCCATCGGTGTCAAGCAGCAGTGCTTCATCGTAGCCGTCAGCGGTGACTTCCTGATTGGCCAGTATGGAATTGATGTAATAGCCGCTAGCCTTGGCGCGCACCATCGATACATTGACATGATGGCGTGTGAAAGAGGAAGTCTTTACGCGTATGCCGCGTGCCAGACCGTCTTCACCCAGATAAGCGCCCCATGGCCATGCAGCGATGGACGCATGGATGGTGTTGCCGCGTGCGGATACGCCCATTTTTTCTGAGCCTATCCAGACCAGCGGACGTAAATAACAAGATTCCAGTTTGTTGGCGCGCACAACTTCGCGTTGCGCTTCCATGATGGTTTCCATGTCGTAGGGGATAGTCATCTGGAAAATTTTGGCTGAATTAAACAGCCGCTGCGTGTGTTCCTTCAGACGGAAAATCGCTGTTCCATCAGGCGTTTTGTAGGCGCGTACGCCTTCAAATACGGCCATACCGTAATGCAGGCTGTGCGTTAGTACATGCAGTGTTGCATCGCGCCAGTCTATCAAGTGGCCGTCTTTCCAGATCTTTCCGTCGCGGTCTGCCATGGACATATCAAATTCTCCAGTCAATATTTCAAATGCGTGATTTTAGCGGATTAGATAGTCTTTATCGCATGATCGGTAGAATAATGCCTTGCCGATTTAATACGGCCAGTTTTAAGGACAGACGATTTTTTTGATGAAACCCTCCACAGACGGACTCGCCGCGCGCGAAAAATCAGCATTTTGGGACGGCCTTCGTGCCAGTACACCCACCATTCCCGGCCTTTTTGCCTGGG
>CAIVDH010000264.1 GCA_903904635.1 uncultured Burkholderiales bacterium
CGTAGTACGAATCAGCACACCTTTGTCCCAGAAGCATCGATTGAATACCTCGTAAGCCCGCGCAGTCGGTTTACCCGCTAATGATTCGAGTTCTATGCCGCATATTAATCCTAAATTACGTACATCTTTTACATGGGGCAGCCCGCGCAGTTTATGTGCCGCTTGTTCGAAGTAGGGTGCCATTTCCGCTGCATGTGCAAATAATTTTTCATCGCGATAAACATCTAGTGCTGCAATCGCTGCAGCACAGGCAAGCGGATGTCCGCTGTAGGTATAGCCATGATAAAACTCTATCGTGTCTGCCGGCGCAGCCTGCATAAACGTATCATAAATCTCTTGTCGTGCAATGACAGCCCCCATCGGAACGCTGGCATTAGTGAGCCCTTTGGCACAGCAAATCATGTCTGGCTTGATACCAAAATAATCAGCGGCAAAGGATGTGCCCAGCCTGCCAAATCCGGTAATGACTTCATCAAATATCAGCAGAATGCCGTATTTGTCGCAGATAGCGCGCAATTTTTCCAGATAGCCCTTAGGTGGCAAGATCACACCTGTCGAGCCTTGTACCGGTTCCACAATTAATGCAGCAACTGTCGCGGGATCATGTAAGGCCAGCAGCCGCTGTTCAAATTCATCTGCAATCTCGGCGCCATGTTCAGGCAAGCCATGAGAAAAAGCATTTTTGCTCAGATCAAGCGGATGACGCAGATGATCCACGCCTGCCAGAGTGGGACCGAAATGTTTGCGATTACCAGCGATGCCGCCCACTGCAATGCCACCGAAACCTACGCCATGATAGCCACGCTCACGCCCTATCAAACGCGTGCGTAAGGTGTCGCCACGCAGTCGGTGAAAAGCCAGGGCCATTTTCAACGCGGTTTCAACAGCCTCGGAGCCGCTATTGCAAAAAAAGACACGATTAATTCCATCCGGTGCCATCGCAGCCAAGCTACTGGCGGCCTCAAAAGCTTTCGGATGACTCATCTGTAAAGGCGGCGCAAAATCCATCGTTGCAGCCTGCTCTGCTATGGCAGCGGTGATGCGAGGATTAGCATGGCCAGCATTGACACACCAAAGCCCCGCAGTACCGTCGAGTATCTGCCTGCCATCCGTGCTGGTATAAAACATACCGACAGCTTTATCAACTAATCGCGGCTTGGCCTTAAACTGCCGGTTAGCAGTGAAAGGCATCCAGTAATGTTCGGTATTGATCGTCATGGGAATGGCCCTAAAAAAGCAATATCCATCACTTTACTGCAAATTACCATCAACACTATCAGCCGGTACAATACGGCCGACTAAACATTACGTATAAATCGTGAGTAATAAACCTACAACATTACCTGCCCGACGTCTTTCAGTTGCGCCCATGATGGACTGGACCGATAGGCATTGCCGTGTGTTTCACCGGCAGATTACCCGGCATAGCTGGCTCTATACCGAAATGGTGACTACCGGTGCGATCCTGCATGGGGATGTGCCGCGTCATCTTGACTACAGCGAAGTAGAACATCCGATCGCATTGCAACTTGGTGGTAGTGAGCCGGCTGATTTGGCTGCAAGTGCAAAACTCGGTCAGCAATGGGGCTATGACGAAATTAATTTAAATTGCGGTTGCCCTTCAGAGCGCGTGCAGAAAGGCGCATTTGGTGCCTGCCTGATGGCAGAACCAAATCTAGTCGCTGATTGCGTCAAAGCCATGCGCGACGCGGTCAGTATTGATGTCACCGTTAAACACCGTATAGGCATCAATGATATTGATAGCTATGATTTTGTGCGTGACTTTGTAGGAACAGTGGCGCAGGCTGGCTGCAAGACTTTTATCGTACATGCGCGCAATGCCATTCTTAAAGGTTTGTCACCCAAAGAAAATCGTGAGATACCACCATTGCGCTATGAGCGGGCTTATCAGTTAAAGCGTGATTTTCCAGATCTGGAAATTATCATTAACGGTGGCATAAAAACGCTACAAGAGATTGATGGGCATTTGCAACAGGTTAATGGTGTGATGCTGGGCCGGGAGGCATATCACAATCCGTATCTGATGAGCAGTTTTGATGGACGCTATTACGCAGATGATACGGCGGCAAAATCGCGTGCTCAAATCATAGAGGCGATGCTGCCCTATATACATTTGCAGCTTGCCAGAAAAGGACCGCGCCTAAACAGCATTACGCGTCATATGCTGGGCTTAATGACCGGGTTGCCAGGTGCCAGAGCATTTCGCAGACAGCTTTCTGACACAAAAGAACTAGCCAAAGGTGATGTGGCATTGTTGTTGCGTGCATTGGAATTGATGACGCCAATTGATGCAATTTAAAAGTGAATTATGAAAAACCTCTAAATTGAATTAATCATTTATTTCAATTCAATAATCTTTGAGCCGGTTATATAGCGTTTTCAAACTGATGCCAAGAGTCCTGGCTGCAATCTGCTTATTGCCTCTGAACTGCTGCAATGTGGCCAGTATGATATCTCGCTGCGCTGCTGCCAAAGGGATGCCAGCGTAAAAATTTAAGATGCCATTAGTCGATACGACTTGTTTGGCGGAACTCGGAGGCTCAGCGTCAAATACTAGCGTATCAGTTGCCAAAATATAGGCGCGATTTACATAATTTTTTAATTCCCTGACATTGCCACTCCAG
>CAIVDH010000265.1 GCA_903904635.1 uncultured Burkholderiales bacterium
AGAAGGTGGAAAAGGGTATTATTTCACGCCAGAACTCATTGAGTGGCTGGGCCCAAAACGCCATGGTGATGAAATTGATGATCCATATATTCATTATGCGGCTTCAGTGCAGGCGTTACTTGAAGATGTTGCACTCAAAATGATTGATTACTATCTTGGTGCCATCATCAAAGAAACTGGCCGTATCGCGATGGCAGGTGGTGTAGCGCTTAATGTAAAACTCAATCAGCGCATTATTAATATGCCACATGTCAAAGAACTTTTTGTACAGCCGGCATCAGGTGATAATGGCACTTCATTAGGCGCTGCAACGTATGCTGCGCATTTGGCAGGTGACACCATACACAAAATGGAACATGCCTATTTAGGCCCAGCCTATTCCACTGAAGCATGTATTGCCGCATGTAAGGCGCACCCAAATAAACCTGTGTTTACCAAGGTAGACGATGCAGCAAAAAAGGGTGCAGCGTTGTTGGCAAGTGGCAATCCGTTGGCCTGGTTTCAGGGGCGCATGGAATTTGGCCCACGCTCCCTTGGTTGTAGGAGTATTTTAGGTGACCCTAGCCACCCAGGGGTAGCCGATCGTATCAACGCACAAATAAAATATCGTGAGCGTTGGCGTCCATTTTGCCCAAGTATGCTAGACCGCGTGGCACCTGATATTTTACAAACAGATCACCCAGCGCCCTATATGACCTTTACGTTTGATGTAGCTCAACATTGGAAATCAAAAATCCCTGAGGTGGTGCATGAAGATGGCACTGCACGCGCGCAAGTGGTGACTAAAGAAACTAATCCACGCTATTACGCTTTAATTGAGCATTTAGAAGCCTTGCGGGGAGTGCCAGTGGTTCTGAATACATCATTAAATCGCCGTGGTGAACCCATGATTTGCTCACCAACCGATGCGCTGAATATGTTTTATGGTTGCGATCTTGAATACTTGATGATGGAAGATATTTTAGTGACTAAAAAATAAATTGATATGTATTGCCGGGTCCAACATTGGAATATCTCAAAGCCACAGTTAAACTAGCCAATCCATTTCTATATCGGGGGAGTAGAGACAAATATCGGCCATGATAGGTAAATGATGAATCCCATCGCCTCGTGATGAGGTTTTAACGATAAGCAATTTCGGCATAACGCGCATTTTCGAATACAATTTAGTTTTTCATGATGCAAAGCGCGCAATTTTGACATTTGCCATTTTAATTTTTAAGTACTTTCCGTGTGGTGGTGTGCAGCGCGATATGTTGCGAATTGCCAAAGATCTCATTGAACTCGGGCATACGGTCACTATTTATACAGGTGAGTGGTGCGGCGATTTGCCTCACAATATCCCGGTCAAAATACTCCCTGTGCGCGGCATCTTCAATCATCAGCGCTATCAATACCTGATTAATCAAATGCAAAGTGCGATAAAAAATCAAGCATTTGATTTGGTGATTGGATTTAATCGAATGTCGCAGTTAGATGTTTACTTTGCGGCAGACCCTTGTTTTGTCGCACGTGCTAAAAAAGACAGGCCATGGTGGTATCGTTTAACTGCCAGGTATCGTTTTTTTGCTGCATCCGAATATGCTGTCATGCGGGCCGATGGCGACTGTAAAATATTATTATTAGAGCCAAACGAAAAAAAACAATTTCAAGCCTTTTATCAAACACCAGAGGCAAGATTCCATTTGCTCTCGCCCAATATCCCGAAGTATTTTTTAGACGTCTCTCAAGCTCAAGCACGGCGAAAAATTCGTCATTTATTTGCGTTACCCACGCACGCGACGTTATTGTTGAGCGTGTGTACTAATTTTTTATTAAAAGGCGTTGATCGCTCAATCGTTGCACTTGCAAGCTTGCCCGATCATATGCGCATTAAAACGTGGCTTCTTGTGATTGGTGGCGACAAAGAAGGCGCCATGAAGAAAGTAGCAAAAAAATATGGTGTTGAAAAACAAGTAATATTCACAGGCAGTCGAGAAGATGTGCCCATGCTGATGCAAGCCGCCGATGTCATGATGCACCCCGCGCGTTCCGAGTTAGCTGGATTGGTGATTATGGAAGCGATGGTGTCAGGATTGCCACAAATTGTGACCGATCATTGTGGGTATGCTTTTCATGTGAAAGCTGCAAATGCAGGGATTGTGCTTGACTCACCCTTTAACCAAGCAATATTAAATAGGTCGCTGGCACAGATGTTATCGGATGCGTCACGTCAGGAAATAGCAGAGTCGGCCATTCGATATACTGAACTATTACAAGCTCAACAATCTGCTGCAGAAGAGGCG
>CAIVDH010000266.1 GCA_903904635.1 uncultured Burkholderiales bacterium
TGGTTGCGTATTTCACGATTTGATCAACCGCATCGCCTTTCAGCAATTCACCAATTGCTTCCAATCCAGCTTCGTTTAATTGCGCGATACCTTCATTGAGCGTTTTTCGGCGACGAAGTTCCTCAACCTGATTTTGTTGCTCGGTGTGGTAAGAAGTCTCGTGACCAATTGGAATCGTGTCGTAGGGAACCACAGACAGTAGATGGACCTTGGCATGCTCCCATTGCGAGATGTCTTTGCAATTGAGTAGCACCTGCTGACTTTCAAGAGATCCGTCATAGGCCAGAATGATTTTTTGATACATCTGATTCTCCTTGATCGATTTAAGTGGTGCTTGTTCAGGTCAAACGGTCGCTATCACTTACTAGATAATTACCTAGGTCAGTCGAGTTCAGCCCAGCGCGTGAGAATGTTAAGACTTCATCTCGTAGATATCTTTCAAAAGTGCGAGGCTATCAGCATATTGGGCTGCTGTTTGCTTTTCTTCTCGATGGACACGCCATTTGCGCACGGGTTGTCCATCTTTCAATTGCCGCATTAAATAGGGCACCCATCGGCGCGCTTTTTGTGCCGATACCAAAGGGTGGCTGGTATCGGAAAGTGGCGATGCATTATTCGAGTTCACATACTGAGCCAGTAAACTCAGATTGTCTAAGTTATCAGGATTGTGCGCTACAACCTTGTAACCAGATTTTTCTAGCAAGGTGCGTAATGTATGTCCTGTGAAATACAAAGTATGCGCTTTGAAAAACATGTAATTCGGTGAACACAATCGCATGGCGTTGGGCACCTCAATATAGAGCAAGCCTTCTGACTTGAGTTTTTCGCCTATGGTGCGTAAAGCAGCAACAGGGTCAGGCAAATGTTCGAGTACGTGAAACATGGAGATCAGGTCAAAAGAACTAGGCGCTTCGCTAGCCAAACAATGTTGAAGGGTGCCATTGTTGATATCGATACCCAACATATTTCGGGCATATGTTGCATAGCCCTGATGAGGCTCAATGCCTTTAGCCTGATAACCCAGAGTGTGCAATCGATAAACAAATTCTCCACTGCTAGAGCCAATGTCCAGACTTCTCTTTGTATCGGTTTTTTGGTAAGGATCCAGCCCGACGGTGTTTTGGCAGAACCATTGCCAACGCAACTGTGCATTACGGGCTGCACGCAAAACATGTCGTAATGCCGGCTGCACCGCAGATTTGTAAGCTTGCCGATACTGCGTTGCATACCATTCGGCCAGCTCATGGTCTGTGGGTAGAGGGTCAATGCGACCTAGGCCGCAATCGCTGCAGGAAACGGTGATCAAAGCATCATTTGTTTTGCCATCTTTATTGGCAATGATTTGGGATGACCTGCTGCCGCAATTGGGGCAGGCTGTTTCAGCTTTCCTCAGCGTGCCTGTGCTTGTGTTTTGAGAGCTAAGCAATTTTGATAGTTATTGAATACGTAATACCAAGATAAGCGCTGTCCTTGTGATGCTCAACGACTTGTAGACATTTGTTGAATGCCCGACAGCAACCAGCCACTGTTGCCCTGAACCGGCTTGACTAAATGCCAGATTTCGTCAAAAGATTCGGCAGGCTCACCACTGCTCTCGCGAATTGCGCCTGAAAACCTAACGCTAACCAGATATCGATCTGTATCTTCAACAACATCTATAACCTCTGCATTTAAATTCTGCACATCGTTTCTTTGTGCTTCTGCATCGCGGCCAGCAAAATCTTCTTGAATTTGAGAAAACAATTCAGGCGTTGTCAATTGACGGATGTATTCCAAATTGCCTGAATCATTAGCGGTTTGTAAACTTAAAAAGTTAGCTTTTGCATTGTTCTCAAAACTAACTGTGTCAAAGCCTGCAGGTATAGACCTGCCTCTGACAGAAGCCAAGCCGATGCTCGATCCGATACCCGAGTTGGTGGTATTTTTTTCTTGTGATCGCATGTATGCTTTGTAGGCAAGCGTATTTTTTTCACGAA
>CAIVDH010000267.1 GCA_903904635.1 uncultured Burkholderiales bacterium
TGCATGCCCGGCAATTAATCCGTTATAAAATAAAAAACGGTCAGTATTCATGCTTATTCGAAAACTTTTTAGCTTAAATTATTTACTTTATTTTTTCTTAAGCTTTTTTCTCCGTTGTCAGATTATTATCAATCGTTCATGCCATCTTCATAACTGGCATCGCAAAGATAAAACTGTCAGTTTTCAAATATTTAAATTAAACGTTGAAGAACTCAATATCAATCGCGATAAGTACAAATTTTCAAATTATCTATAAAATTTAAGAGCCAGCCACGCACCCATCAATCACTTCGATTGTTTTATCGCAGCGCGCTGACAACTCCGGGTTATGGGTCACAAATAAAACACTTGTCCCTTGTTCACGACAAACCGAACGCAACAATGAAAAAACCACCTCAGCGCTCTTACTATCAAGATTACCCGTCGGCTCATCAGCCAAAATCAACGCAGGCTTCATGACCAAGGCACGTGCCACCGCAACGCGCTGCTGCTGCCCACCGGATAGAGAGGCAACAGGTGCCTGCATCCATGGTGCAAGGCCCACGCTATCGAGCAGCACTTCAGCCCGCTTGCGCATAGCAAGATCAGGGAAGCCCCGGTCACCCAACATGGGTAACATCACATTCTCAATCGCAGTAAAGGCAGTAATAAGATGATGATATTGAAATACAAAACCAATGCTATGCCTGCGTAACCGCGTTAGCGCATCATCATTGAGGTGCGTCGTTTCATTTTGCAAAATTGCCAGTGTGCCCTGGGTGGGCCGATCTAATAGCCCAACAATATTGAGTAACGTGCTTTTGCCAGATCCGGATGGCCCTATCAATGAACAAAACTCACCTGCGCGCAAGATCAAATCGATACCATGCAAAATTTCTGTTTCATTGGGCTGGCCCACATTGAATGATTTTCTGATGCCCTCCAGTTTCAACACCTCTGATGCTTCAGGTAGCGACGTTGACATCATTTATCCACGAATAGCGACAACAGGATCGAGCTTGGCCGCCCGCAAGGCGGGTGTAAAAGCCGCCATTAGGCCAGTCAGTGTCGTCAATATCAGCGCCTTGGTGAGTAATAAGAGATCAAAGCGTAAAGCAAACATCACCGTTCCATCTGCATTACGCTGAAAATGCTGCCATAGAAAAAGTGAAGCGCCGCCAATGAGGCAGCCGGCGATCGCACCGGAGAGTCCAAGCAATCCACCTTGCAGAAGAAAAATACGCAGCACCTGACCGCGGGTAATTCCCATCGCACGCAGAATACCGATTTCGCGCGATCGTTGTACCACCGAGACCACCAATACACTGGCAATACCAAATCCGACAGAGAGCGCAACAAAAAATCGAATTGCTGTATTGGCTGTGGTTTGCGCATTGATCGCTGTAAAAAACTGCTCATTGGTTTTTATCCAGCTATCAACCTGCATGCCCGAAACTATTGCTAAACGCTGCGCCATGCGCTCAGCATCATAGACATCATGCACCGTAACATCCAGTACCGACACGCCACCTGGCAAGCCGAGCAAACTCTGCGCGGTACGTAATGCCACATAGACGACACGACCATTGGCGGCCTTATTACCCAAGTCGACAATAGCAGTAACGTTGAGCGTGGTACTGGCACCATTTGCTGCAGACAACCGCAGCTTGTCACCAACAGCAATACCCAAATCACTGGCCAGCTCAGTACCGACAAATATATCTTCGCCATCAAGGCGCGCCTGACCACGAACAATTTTGGCTGGTAGTGGCACGATCTGATAATAAAGCTCAGGCATGATGCCATTCAAAGAAATCGATCTGCTGGCATCGCCACGGATGGCCAGCACAGATCCGTTTGCCGCAGGCGCTACTACGGCTACTTCAGGCATCGTTCTGATTTGCCGGGCGATGGCTTGCCACTGATCTATGCCCTTTAATCGTTGCAAGGGAACCTGAACGGTCGCCGCATTAAAAAGTCCAGGCACACTCGGACTAAAATTTCGTGCAACCTCTTTGGGCGGCAGTACCTGTATATGCGATTGACCAGTCAGCACACGCGTGACAAAATTTTCCTGCAGTCCCGTTAGTAATGCCGACATAAACACAATCACCGCAACACCGATAGAAATACCGACCACAATAAAAGCAGTCTGTACTTTTCCTTCTTTCAAAAATCGCAGGGCAACGATCCATTCAAATGGCGCCCAGGATAAAAACATCACGGCGATGGTTTGTCGATGAATACACGAATGCGCGCGCCCTCTTTGATGACAGCAGTCGCATCAGTGAGAAACTGATCACCCGCTTTCAGTCCATCCAAAATCTCCACCATGCCATGGCTGATGATGCCGGTCTGGATAGTTTGATATTTTGCTTTGCCATCTTCCGCCAGAATCACCCAAGGCTTAGGACGATGCAAATCATGAATCGACGTTGCAGCGAGCAGCAATGCCTGGTCACGATGCGCTATTTCAATATCAACCGACACGGTCATGTCTTGCCTGAGATAAGCCGGCGGCTCTGGAACAAGAAATTTTATTTCGACCGATCCACGCTGGGGATCAATGCCGGGGTTAATAAAAATCAGATGCGCCGCAAAACGCTGACCTGCAAAAGCATCCGCTGATGCCTGCGCGGCTTGATCCAGCTTGAGTAAATGGAGATTTTTTTCATCAATTTGTACGACTAGCTGCGTCGCCCCCTGCGGAGAGAGCATCATCAGCACTTTGCCCGGTAAGACGATATCGCCCTGCTCCACGTTACGCGAGATCAGCGTGCCTGCGACCGGTGCCGTTATTTTTGTATAACGTAGACGTGAAACTGCGCCATCCACGGCAGCGCGTGCAGCCGCTAAGGCAGTCTCTGCTGCTGCACTATCCGTTCCGCCTTTACGCACACTGGCTAGCTGTTGTTGCGCAGTCGTCAATTGCGACTGAGCTATAAATAATGTTCGCTCGCTCTCGTCCTTTGCAGCGACACCCATAAAGCCCTTTCGGGTGAGCTCAACTGTTCTTTCATAGCTGCGCTTAGCATTGTCCCGATTCACACGCGCTTGCAAAAAAATTTGCTCTGCAATCGGCTCACGCAGCTCACCTATTTGTCTTACAGCCAGCAATGCCTGTTTTTCTGCCAACTGCGCCTGCTTCAAGGCTGCTTGCAGTTCGCTCGCCTCCAGTTCAAACAACACCATGCCAGAACTAACTTGCTGACCTTCCGTGACGTTGACTTTTTGCACACGACCAGTCATCTGAACGCCAAGATCAATTCGATGCGGATTTTCTACCCGACCACTCGCCACCAGGGTCTGATTAAACTGCTGCGCCTGCAAAGACTGAACTGCCACCTTAGGACCGAAAATCTGTGATTGACCAAAAACCGCGATAACGGCAATTAGAATGACCAAGCCTATAAAAATATAAACACGACGCGATGGTAAATTCATTTTTTCAACACATACATACCGGGTGCATCACACAAGGGGGTCACACCAAGTACAGGTTCACCCATTAGCGGCGCAGAACCCTTCTTACCCGACCTGACCTGCAGCCAGTCAGCCCAATTTGTCCACCATGAACCTTCATGCAATGGCGCGGCTTGTAACCAGTGATCGGCGCTCAGATAGGGATCTGCATGGTGTTTAGTCAGCACCTGATAGCTGCGGCCAGCCACCCCCGGTGGATTAACAATACCGTCGTGATGCCCCTCAGAGGCGAGCACGAATGTCACTTCCGCATCCGTCAACAGATTGAGTTTATAAACCGATCGCCATGGCGCCACATGATCAATTGCCGTACCTACACAGTAGATAGGAACGCTAATGTCACTTAGTAAGACAGGCTGGTCACCAACCACATAACGACCACTAGCCAGATCATTATTGAGAAACATCCGGCGCAAATATTGCGAGTGCATGCGATACGGCAGTCGCGTACCGTCTGCACTCCACGCCATCAAATCAGTTACTACTGCGCGCTCACCCAGCAGATATTCGTTGAGTATGCGCGACCAAATCAAATCCGTAGAGCGCATCAACTGAAAAGCGCCAACCATTTGATTGCTGCTGAGATAACCCTTATCCCACATAAAGTCTTCAAGATAAGCGATCTGGCTCTCGTCTATAAACATGGACAACTCGCCGGGCTCAGTAAAATCAGTTTGCGCTGCCAGCAGGGATACCGAGGCCAACCTATCATCACCATCACGCCCCATTGCTGCAGCCGATATGGTGAGTAAGGTTCCGCCCAAACAGTAGCCTACTGTATGGATTTTTTTATTAGGGTTGAAATTAGCAATAGTATTAATTGCCTCCATAATCCCTAGCTGTAAATAATCGTCCATACCCAAATTCCTGCCTTCGGATTCCGGATTATTCCAAGAGATTGAAAATACAGTATGTCCTGCATTGACCAGATAATTGATCAGCGAATTTGCCGGGGAAAGATCAAGAATGTAGTACTTCATGATCCAGGAAGGTACGATCAAAATAGGCTTAGGCCAGGTCTTATCGCCACGCGCCTCATATTGGATTAATTCGATGAGATCGTTACGGTAAATAACTTTGCCTGGCGTGACTGCTATATTTTTACCAACTTCAAAGGCGTCAACACCGGCAGGTGCCAGCTTTGCCTGCGAGCGCTGTGTATCTTCCGTGTAATTTAGCAAACCCTGCATCAGACTAGCGCCACCAGTTTGAAATAATTTCTCTAATACTTCTGGATTGCTACCAGCAAAATTAGCCGGGGAAGCAAGGTCGAGCAACTGCCTGAGCGTGAAACTGACCACATCTTCATGATGCTGCGCCACGCCACGCACACCCGTGGTGGCTTCATGCCACCACTGCTGCGTCAACAAGAATGACTGACTCCAGACACTAAACGGCCAGCTCTGCCAACCCGGATGAGAAAAACGGCGGTCATTTAACAGGGGCGCTATGCAAGGATTGCAAGTTGAAGTGGCAGCGTGAGGAATAAGCTGCGCCAGCTGCTGCGTAGCTTTAAGTGCACTAAGCATCAGCGCTGCCTGCGCAGCGGGGTTTTGAGATAAATGAGCCAGCCAGTCGCTAAAAGCTGCACGCAATGTGGCAGTTGAATTACCACGCGTAATTGTTGACATCTGTACGTTCGACCAGCGATCAGGCTTCTCTGCTTGCTTTGCCTTAGTCATTTCACAATCTTTCTTGTTTTTTTAAGAAGCCTCTCAAAAGGCAACAAGTAGATTGATGCTAAATTAAATAAATAAATTGATACACATCAAATTAGCTAGTATCAAGGTGGAATTATGGAAAAAGAATCCTTAATCGATCCGTATGCAATAAAATTTTTAACTTATTAGTCAGCTTATTTTGATTCAAATCAATTTCAGTAAAATCCACCCAGGCATACGGCGAATTAATCTGCTATTGATTGCAGATGCTTTTTCATTTTGAAGATCGATTAATTAAAAAATATTATTCGGGCAGTTTTATTAGTGGAATAAATTGCAGCGCCAATTATTTAGCCTAAGGGATAGCGATGACTCATGACGAAACACGCACGACTCACACCGAAAAAATCCAAACGCTGTTTGCGCAGTCGCA
>CAIVDH010000268.1 GCA_903904635.1 uncultured Burkholderiales bacterium
CGTGCGTCTACGACTGTGCAATTAATGGATGGCCAGAGTTTTGCGATAGGCGGACTGATAAAAAATAATACAACAGCCAATATCACAGCCTTTCCAATACTCGGAGAAATTCCTATCATCGGCGCGCTTTTCCGCAGTACGGATTTCCAAAAAGACAGAACAGAACTGGTATTCGTCGTCACACCGCGGCTGGTCAAACCCTTAGCCGTAGCTTACCGCTTGCCTACAGATGGGATGAAAGACCCGAGCCGCAAGGAATTGTTCCTCGATGGCCAACTGGAAAGCGGCAAAGCGCAAAAAAGTAATCCAAGCCAAAAAGACGGTTTAGGTGGATTCGATCTTAAATAAGGAAACGATATGAATCATATTTTTATACGGCGCTATTCAAGTTTAGAAAAAATGGTGGTCACCAGCGTGGTGATGTTGTTGTCCTCGTGTGCACCCACCACCCCTGAATGGGATAGTCGTTTTGGTGAAGCAGTCAGATTGGCCATTTCACAGCAAACGCTCAATCCTCAGGCCGGAATCAATCCTGTTCCCGTAAATGGCATAGATGGCAAAGCAGCACGAGAAGCGATGGGACGCTACCAGAATTCATTCAAGGAGCCTGCGCCTGCAACGAATAATTTTACGATCGGTGTCAGCAGATAAGGTGACTGTGGTCCGCTGCAATTTACTACGGAAAAGACAGACATGATGCGATTATTCTTACGTGCGAAAAAAAAGCAGCAGGGCAGTGTATCGATCATCATCGCACTGTCCATGACGGTGTTAGTAGGGTTTGTCGGTATTGCACTCGATCTGGGCAAACTGTATGTTGTGAAGTCGGAATTACAAAATAGTGCGGATGCCTGTGCGCTGGCAGCAGCCCAGGCACTGACAAGCACATCATCACAACAACTGGTGATCGCTGAAGCAGCCGGCATTACAACTGGACAACGCCATAAAATATTATTCCAGAGCAGACGCGTCACTTTGTCAGTTAATGAGCATGTGGAATTTAGCGATAGTGCGAATGGCTCTTACTTGACTAAGGCCGGATTAAGTAATAACGAAATACTGACCAAGCGTTATGCGCGCTGCACAGTCAGCAGCGGTGAAATTGATAACTGGTTTATTGAAGTACTCAATATTATTCCCGGTGTAGCTACAGGCAAGCAACAAGTAGAGGCCACTGCTGTTGCCGGCTTACAGCCATCCATGACAACCTGCGCCATACCAGTTGGACTTTGTAGTACCAATATCACAGCAAGTACACCAGTAGGGACCTGGATACAGGCTGGGATAAGTGGCGGTGGTAATTTCACCGGAAATTTCAGGTGGATAGATTTCACACCACCCAGCGGAGGCGCCAGCGAATTGGCTGGATGGCTAAAAGCGGATGGTGCTTGTGAATTGCCAGTTATAGGCTCATCAGTTGGGCAGACTGGCAATATTTCATCACTGTCTGACGAATGGAATAGCCGATTCGGTATTTACAAAGGTAGCGTTCGTCCCGAAGATGCCAAGCCTGATTTAAGCGGCTATGCCTATACCGATGCAGCGACCAGTTGGCCATCAAAATTTAATGCTTTGTCTGACTTCATTAATAAGCGTAGCGCGAACGTGCCTTATCAGGGTGATACGTTGGCAAAGCTGAAAACGCAAGGAACAACTAAAGACGCTAATCATTTACGAGCTAATGGTGCCGAGCGTCGTTTGATGATTGCGCCAGTTGTGGACTGTAATGGGTTTGCTGGTGGTAGCAGTGTTGCACCTATTCGTTCTTGGGCGTGTGTATTTCTGCTTCATCCTATCAATAACAGTGCCGGTGGCGGAGCAAATTCTGCGGGATCAGGCTTGATGTATCTGGAGTATGAAGGTAACGCCAGTCGTCCTGGCAGCCCTTGTACGACAACGGGTATGCCTGGTGGCGCTGGTGTAGGACCGCTGGTTACTACACTGATTAAATGATGGCCACACAAAAAAAACAATGTCGCTGTTTACCTTTGTTACGCAAGCAGCGTGGTGCAGCCGTGGTTGAATTTGCGATTCTTTTAATTCCGCTACTCATACTGGGATTTGGCACAGTTGAATATGGCCGCGCAATCTATGAATACAACACCCTGGTCAAATCAGTGCGTAGCGCAGCACGTATGTTGTCTCAGCATAGTCCAGGCGATGCTGCATACGCTACCCATCGCGAAGAGGCGCGATGCCTGTCCGTGTTCGGTAATTCTGCCTGTGCGCAAGGTAGCAAGGCATTGGCAACAGGATTAACAAAATCAAATATAAAAATCTGCGATCGCATCAGCTGGAGTGATTGCGCGGGAACTGCGCAATCAAATTTCGAAGATGTCGCTACTGGTTCGGGCAACATCAATGTCGTTGTCGTGCGTGTAAGTGGATATCGTTTTACTTTATTAGGCTTACCCTTTATGGGAAATGCAAATGGACTTGATTTTGGTCCGATAGAAGCAGTAATGAGGCAAAACGGATGAAACCATTGCCCTATAGCTTGCAGTTGCGTCAGCGAGGTGCAGCAACCATAGAGTTCGCACTGGTCTCGGCTATTGGCGGACTATTTATTGTCTTGATAGGGGCGTTGGAATTAGGCCGCGCAATGTTTTATCTTAATACTGCGGCAGAGGTGACGCGATTGGGTGCGCGTATGGCGATTGTTTGTGATGCAAATGATCAGTCTATTAAAACCAGTATGAGCAATATGCTGAAACTGCTTAAGCCAGAAAATATTGCAGTGGACTATATACCGCAAGGCTGCGCATCTAGTGCAGATAGCGCGCGTAACACTTGTCAGTCAGTGTCGGTATCTATCAATCCTGGCGTCAAAGTCGATTTGGTCATTCCTTTTTTACCTATCAGTTTTGAATTGCCTGCATTTACGACCACATTGCCGCGCGAGGCAATGAATACAACGTCTTGTACAGCATAACCAAAAAGATACAACGATA
>CAIVDH010000269.1 GCA_903904635.1 uncultured Burkholderiales bacterium
CATCAATAATAAAAAATCAGACTAATTTAATAGGGCATTAGCGTCTAATTCCAGAAGCTCAGAGGGTTATTTGGTATCTTAGGCGCTTTAAATCTCTGATGTCGTCATAATCGGCCACATTATATGAGTCTGATAACCCCGCTTACCAACGATAAAAATAAAATTATGCCTACTGCAATAATCTTTGACACTGAAGCAACGGGCATACATGACCCCGTCATCATCGAAGCAGCCTGGCTGGAACTCGATACCGTCGCACCATTTACCCTCGGGCCAGCATTCGTTCAGCGCTACAACCCAGGTAAGCCTATCTCTCTGGGCGCTTTGGCGACGCATCATATTCTTGATGAAGAACTAACTGATTGTCCGCCCGCCAGCGCATTCGCCTTACCTTCAGGGCTGAAGTATTTAATCGGACACAATATTGATTTCGACTGGCAGGCAATAGGCAGCCCGGAAATAAAAAGAATTTGCACACTTGCGCTTTCAAGACGCGCTTGGCCAGAAATAGATTCACATAGCCAAAGCGCCCTGCTCTATTTTCTTGAGCGATCTACCGCCAGAGAACGCTTACGTAATGCGCACTCAGCGCAGGCCGACGTAGAAATTTGCGCGACCATACTGAAACACGTATGCGAGGAATTTGGCATCACCAGCATGGAAGCGCTATGGGAAAAATCAGAGCAGGCTCGACTACCTACGCATATGCCTTTCGGTAAACATAAAGGTATGCAGATAGAACTGGTGCCGAAAGATTATGTACGATGGCTGCTAGGCCAGCAGGATATTGATCCTTATCTGAGAACTGCCCTTCAGTCTGCACCAGCCAAATAAATTTATCCTACCAAGAGCGCCTATCAAAATGAGGATGGCAAGGCGTGAAGCCGCAGACACTACGACTGTACGGCAAGGCGAAGCAACGCAGCCAGCGTCATTTCGATAGGTGCTCTAATATTATATGCAATTAAATACTGACTATAGCGAACGCATTGTGCTGCATGCAGATGAAATCGTATGGACGCAATCACCGATGCAAGGCGTGATGCGCAAGCTGCTGGAGCGAAATGGCGCTGAGGCCGCAAAAGCTACCAGCATAGTTCGCTATGAACCTGGCTCTAGCTTCAGTTTACATACGCATGATCTGGGCGAAGAGATACTGGTTCTCGATGGCGTATTTGAAGATGAAACTGGACACTACGGTGCTGGGTCATATATAAAAAATCCTCCTGGCTCCAGCCATCAGCCGGGCTCGTCGTCTGGATGCACATTATTTGTCAAGCTCCGCTATATGGATCCGGATGACAATGAGCGCGTTGTGGTCCAATCTACCACCGCAAGCTGGTATCAGGGGCTGGTTCCCGGCCTGACTGTTTTGCCGCTCGCTGAATATGCGACCACACATACTGCGCTGGTACGCTGGGCACCCAACACCATATTTAAACCGCACAGACATTTTGGTGGTGAAGAAATTTATGTCATCAAAGGCGTATTTGAAGATGAACACGGTTCTTATCCGGCCGGATCATGGATAAGAAGTCCTCATATGAGTATGCATAGCCCGTATACGCAAGCAGGATGTGAAATTTTTGTTAAAACAGGACATCTGATCAGTTAGACTCGTCCACCATTATTTTAAATTTTTAACCCCCATTAACTAGAAAGTCTCTCATGCACATCTCTATGTATCTAGCCAGCGTGCCCCGTTTGGTCAACGCATTGAATAATCTTAGTCATCTGCTTGATAAAGCGCAGTTACATATCGAAGCCAAAAAAATTGATCCGGCGACATTAATAGAATTTCGTCTCTATCCGGATATGTTGAATATGACGCGTCAGGTTCAAATTGCTTCAGACACAGCCAAGGGCGTGATTGCGCGTCTGGCAGGCGTGGAAATGCCGGCTTATGAAGATAATGAAAAAAGTATTGCAGATTTAAAAGCGCGCATCGCAAAAACTGTAGCCTATATTCAAAGCTTTAAGCCTGAGCAAATTGATGGCACTGAAGACAAAGATATTGTGACCAAGCGCGGAGAGAAGGAAACACACTATAAAGGCATGCAATTTTTATTAGGGCATGCAATTCCTAATGTTTATTTTCACATTACGACTACTTACGCCATTTTGCGGCATAACGGTGTGGAAGTAGGAAAGCGGGATTATTTGGGTACGCCTTAATTCACTTTACAGCAGGCCATTCGGTAAACAAGAAATCATGTTGATTGCTATGGCTTGCTGCAGTTGAAGTTTTGAATTTGAAGTTTTTGTATTTGAAGATTGAAATACGGCGTTTTTAATCTTTCAGAACTTGAAAATTCTCTACAAAATATTCGGTGTCACCGAAACATGAAGAAGGCACACCTTTATGTTGAGCGTAATTGAGCACTAAACGCTTCCCCGCATTTGCAGACAGCCGTTCCGCTACCTGATCATCCGAGACGGTAAATTCAAATTTTTCTGGTATCACGCCGGGCAAGGTGGTGAGTAATAATTCGCCCTCCCAGGTTTTACATACCCAGCCCTTTTTCGAAAATTTTTGCAATAACCCCGCCCGCTCTCCGGTCGAGTATGACCAATGCAGCGATAGCCAGGTATAACCACCAAACAAGAGCACGACAGCAGCAAGGAATATGACTAGAATCTGTATGGTTTTTTTCATTTTGATGAGATATTAAAGCGGATAGGTTAACTGCAAGGTATCTTAAATTCAGTAGTGCTCAATATATGTTGTGTTATTGAGCATACTGTAAAACATGATTCAAAAAAATTATCAAAATAAATTTAATCTTATGCGCCTAATTTCAAAATTTAGTTTCTTATTATTTTGCTTTTCATTACCGGCACCCGCTCAGGCAAATAATGCGAACTGTTATTCCATACAAAATCAGGATCAGAGG
>CAIVDH010000270.1 GCA_903904635.1 uncultured Burkholderiales bacterium
AAAAAAAACCAGCCGCAATTGCGAGGCTGGCGCATGCCCTGTATTCAATTATTAGCTGGCAGACTTGCATTCAAAATGTTATTTTCTGCGAGCGAAACTAAAAATAATTTTGCTCTTTATTTTAATGCACTGAGTTTCAGCGGAAATATCAAAATGGTCAATAAAAAATGATAATTTTTCTAAACTGATAACCAATTAACAATGCTTAATTGAAAACTAAATCTAGGCAGTCGCTATGTATAGCGCCACACATACAAAGAATTTAAATAATCTGACTGCCATCCCGCTGAAGCTTGCAATTAGCTGACAATAATCGCCATATTTTTTCTGCCCGATTCAGAATAAAGAACTAACCAATGAATTTGACTGTCAGTAAAATAGTCTCGTCCCCGCAAAGCCAAGAACACTCAGGAAAGCACCCACTTGAATCTACCCACCACTGCCACTCATCTTCGCGTCCTGCTCAGTCTTTTTTTATGCGTGTCATCCTGCGCAATCCATGCAGCTAATCATGCACCAAAAAATCAAGAGCTTGCCAACAAATACAGCCCCGCTGCATGGGCAGCACAGCGAAAATATACGGATATCGCTGTCATCAGTGTTGGTGAAGGTGCAAAGCGCGCCTATGTTTTTCGTCCCGATGAAAAAAATCTGTCAAATTTGCCGCTGGTTTTATTCATGCATGGATGGCGTGGTACTAGCCCGAAAAATTTTGGCTCATTGATTGATCTACTGGTCAGGCGTGGTGCCGTTGTCATCTATCCGGTGTATCAGGAAGAAGGTGATAAGACCTCCCCGCAGTTCGTCACTGACTACGCTGCTACCTCCATCAAGGCTGCGTTGGCTATGCTGGACCTATCCCACCCCGGACTTGTCGACAAAAACAAAACGCTCTACTGGGGCTTTTCTATGGGTGCATCAATTTCACTTAATTTCGCACTCAATCAACAAAAGTCTGGCATACCTGCACCTCGTGCACTTGTATTAGTTGCGCCTGGAGAGCCGCATCATGTCGCTCGCGGTGCGGATGCAGCACCGATAGCCGGTCGCATCGAAAATCTGCAAGCAGATTTGCCCGTGTTTATCGTCAGTGGTGCGGCAGATACCAGCATAGGTGTGCCAACGGCAAAAGCCTGGACTGCGCGACTATGTCACCTGCCACGTTCGCACCGAAATTTACTACTGCTACCCTCAGATACTGATAACGGTAATCGCATCAGCGCCGGACATGGCTCACCTGGCGCGCCTGATAGTCGATTTGATTTTCCAGATGCGAACGCAGTAACACCTGCACGCATAGCAGCAAGAGAAGGATTTGAATCGTCGGGATCATTAAACCAGCTGGATTTTTATGCCTACTGGCGCATCACGATGGCGCTGTTTAATTATGTGGCTGGTGAACCATATCCTACCGAACTATTTACACCCCAGTCGGTAGAAAACAGCTTTCTGGGTTTATGGCCAAACGGTACGCCCTATGCATCAGCAATCGAGGAAGATCCGTGCAAATAAATTTTTAATTTGATGAGGACATATTACTTGCTAACCACTGACTAATTGCAGGCACAATATACGCCGCACCCTCATCGCTCAAATGTATGCCATCGTCGGCACGCATGCGTATTATTCTGCCTTTTTGATTTTGCCGAAATTGTGCGAACGAACCAGAAGAATCAGTCAGATACGGATTAGGATCTATCCAGCTCACCTGAGGATAGTCAGCCAGTACACGCCTGACCAGTGTATTAATTAAAGTCATCTTGTTTGAAAAACCCGGGTCTCGCATTACCGGCATACCAATCCAGAGCACTTTTATCTGATCTTGAGCCAGAAGATCAAGGAACGCTCTGAGTCGCTGTACATACAACTCATCCCATGCAGACGTCCCAAAGGCAATTACTTTACGTCCAACCTGAAAACTCTGCGCATCATTTGCACCAATTGCACAGATCACCAGATCCGGTTTTTGTGAACCCAGCATCTGCGGATACTGCTCTATCCAATTAAATACATCAGGTCGACCCAAGCCTGTGCCAGAGCGATAGGCACGGATGATTTTTATATCTTCATTTTTTAATATGCTACGCCGCAATGCAGGTGCCAGACCAACCGCCATGATTGAATCCCCCACCAAAGCAATATTACGCGTTGACCCATTATTCAGACTAACCATCGCTGACGCTAGGCTTTGCTCCACCCCGGGATTTTTTATAATCTCTGACGAATTTACTGGCGCGTGATCATAAGAAGCTGAAGAATGAGACTCCGTTTTAATTTCGATTTTAATTTCGGATTTAACTTCGGCTTTAGTGTCGGTGACAGCCTCAGCAACTACCGTATCTGGAATCATTACGGAAGCAAGAGCTTGACGTAATTCCAAGCCAGCACGGCGTGGCGCATCCAGACGTAAAACCTGAGTAAAACTTTGCCAGCTGCCGGAAATTTGTATCGCCCTATCACGCCAAGGACCCACTTCAAGCCGTTGTGCCCATGTGGCCAACCCTGCTGCCTCAAGTACTAGAGCAATGGCGAGTGCTGCCACAAGAGTAGCAGACATCTTTTTCAAAGAATCATAGCGTCGCAGCATAATCAAAACTGAAAATAAATAAAAGGAGCAGGCTCACTCGGCCCAAGGATTTCGATAATCATCAGTGCCGCTGCAAATACGCCACCAATTGCAAACGCGGGTATTTGCATCGCCCATAGACGCAGGCGCAGCATTGTTCGCGCAGGTACATATTGCCATCCAATTCCTAACGCAACACAAATCAGCATGCCGCTTCGAGCTGCGCTGGTAAGGGGCCGGCGGGGGCGGCTGCACCGCCTAAAATACGGAGTTGCCCTGAGGTGACGCCGGCCCTGGCGCGCCGGCGCCCGCCCGTCCCTTCACCGCCGCAG
>CAIVDH010000271.1 GCA_903904635.1 uncultured Burkholderiales bacterium
CGAATTCTGGTCAGCGTAATAGCCAGAACTGACAAAGGCAAGAATTCTGCACGAGGTACGCTCCATTTCGCTGTAAAATCTGAGCAAATTTTTTCTGGATTCGCCATGACCGATTTGCCTACTGCTGCCGTTCTCCCTCAAATCAAAGCGGAGATTCTGGCGGAGGCGCTACCCTACATACGCAAATTTCACGGTAAAACCATCGTCGTCAAATACGGCGGCAATGCCATGACAGAAGAGCGCTTAAAGCACGGCTTTGCGCGCGATGTGATTCTGCTCAAGTTAGTCGGCATGAACCCGGTGGTGGTGCATGGCGGGGGGCCGCAGATCGATAGCGCCCTGAAAAAAATCGGCAAAGAAGGTACCTTCGTGCAAGGTATGCGCATTACCGACGAAGAAACCATGGAAGTGGTTGAGTGGGTGCTGGGCGGCGAAGTGCAGCAAGATATCGTCATGCTGATTAATCACTATGGCGGTCAGGCAGTGGGCCTTACTGGCAAGGACGGCGGCTTGATACGCGCACGCAAAATGCAAATGCCGGACAAGAGCAATCCGGGCAAGTTTCTTGATATCGGATTTGTAGGCGAGATCGAAGCAATCAACCCTGCAGTGGTCAAGGCCTTGCAAGACGATGCTTTCATTCCCATCATTTCACCAATAGGTTTTGGTGATGACGGTCAGGCTTACAACATCAATGCTGATCTGGTCGCCGGGAAAATTGCCGAGATACTGCGTGCCGAAAAGCTCATCATGATGACCAACATTCCTGGTGTACTTGATAAAAAAGGCAACCTCCTCACAGATTTGTCAGCGCGCGAGATTGATGAAATGTTTGAAGACGGCACCATCTCGGGTGGCATGCTGCCTAAAATTTCATCGGCGCTTGATGCAGCAAAATCCGGCGTCAACACCGTGCACATCATTGACGGTCGCATCGAACATTCGCTATTGCTTGAAGTACTGACCGAGCAAGCCTTTGGCACGATGATACGTTCGCACTAACCACCTTGCAGACCTGATGCGCAAAGACGCCGTGCAAGCCCGGCGACAACTGACCTGGTTGTTTGATCTGGACAATACCTTGCATGATGCGTCGCATGCGATTTTTCCGGCGATTAATGTCAACATGAACGCGCTGATTGCGCGTGTGCTTGATGCCGAAAGCAAGCCCTCGCATCCTGAGGCGGTCAATGATTTACGCCTGGCTTATTGGCAGCGCTATGGCGCAACGCTGTTGGGCATGATGCGCCATCATGCGGTGCCTTCTGCAGATTTTCTGCGCGACGCCCATCAGTTTGACAACCTCTCGCAAATGATACGAGCCGAGCGCGGCGTGGGCCGCTGGCTCAAGCGCCTGCCGGGCAAAAAAATCTTACTGACCAATGCGCCGGCTGCTTATTCACATGCCGTCGTGCGGTATTTAGGGCTGCACCGGCATTTCGCGGCACATTTGCCTATAGAATCCATGTTGGTACACAGACAGCTCAGGCCCAAGCCCTCACGTCTGCTGCTGCGGCAGTTATTGGCCAAACAGCGCCTGCGTGCCTGCGACTGTGTGCTGGTTGAAGATACATTACAAAATTTGAAAGCAGCAAAATCACTGGGTATACATACCGTCTGGATCACCCGCTACCTGAGCGGAAATCCAGCCCGCCCCAGTTTTGTGAATGTGCAAGTAAAATCACTGAGACAATTGCCTAGACAATTACACAGGCTGCGCTAAAACGACCACACAGACCTAACCGATATTTAATCCGATCGATTGCTTAATTAAAAAAACCTATGGCAACCACGAAACCGGGTGAACGCAAGCTGCAAATTTTGCAGACGTTGGCAGCGATGCTGGAAAGCCCCAAGGGTGAAAAAATCACCACTGCTGCATTAGCTGCAAAGCTTGATGTATCGGAGGCGGCACTATACCGGCATTTTGCGAGCAAGGCACAGATGTTCGAAGGCCTGATTGAATTCATTGAGTCTTCCGTATTCGGGTTGATTAATCAGATCAGCGATCAACAGGAAAACGGCCTGCAACAGGCGCGCACCATCATACGTATGCTGCTTGAGTTTGCGGAACAAAATCCCGGTATGACAAAAGTTTTAATCGGGGATGCGTTAGTCAATGAAGATGAGCGACTGCAGCAGCGCATGAATCAGTTTGTTGATCGCGTTGAACTCGCGCTGCGTCAGTGTTGGAAAATCGCAGCCACACAAGGGCCACTGCGTGAAGAAGAAGCGACATTGCGAGCAGGCCTTTTAATGGCGTTTGTGATGGGCCGCTGGCACCGTTTTGCAAAAAGCGGTTTTCAGCACCATCCTACAGAAGCAGCAGCACAGCAGATTGCGTTATTGCTGGGGTAATTTGAGAGCGGCAGGTTAATCTGCTCTGTCGCCACAAGCAGCGCAGCCAGGATTACGCGCTGTTTTAATGCTGGTCCATCCCATCTCAAGTGCATCAAGCAGCAATAGTCGGCCAGACAATGTAGTCCCTATTCCCATCAATAACTTTAATGCCTCCGCCGCTTGCATGGTTCCTATGATGCCAACGAGTGGCGCAAATACCCCCATAGTTGAACATTGCACTTCTTCAAATTGCTGATCCGGCGGGAACAGGCAGGCATAGCAGGGCGACTCGGTTGTGCGTGGATCAAAGACCGCAATCTGTCCGTCCATGCGAATAGCTGCACCGGACACCAGTGGCACGCGAGCGTTTACGCAAGCCAGATTAATTGCATGGCGCGTAGAAAAATTATCCGTGCAATCTAGAACCACATCTGCACTGGCAACCAACTCAGCCAGTCGCGCCGCGTCTGCCCGCTCGCATAGCGCAATGACTTCTATTCCCGGGTTAATTTCATGTAGCGTGGTTTTGCCTGAAAGGGCTTTAGGCTGACCCACGCGGGAACTGGTGTGCAGAATCTGCCGCTGCAAATTAGTTAGGTCCACATCATCATGGTCAACCAGTGTGATTTTTCCAACGCCAGCAGAAGCCAGATATAACGCAACTGGCGAGCCCAGACCGCCTGCACCGATGATCAGGGCATGACTGGCCAGCAGTTTTTCCTGGCCCTCAATACCGATTTCATCGAGCAGAATATGGCGCGAATAACGCAGCAGTTGTTCGTCGTTCATCTGATGGGGTAGTGTGCTACGAGTAGGGGCATTACAGCGTCTAGAATCACAGCGGTAATTGTTTGGAAACCGATGCTCCGGCACTGGCCGGAGCATGGAGATGTCAGCTAGCGATTATTTCTTCTCGCCGTTGGTTTCGTTACTATTGATCGTCGTTTCTTTCTTGTTTTCGATTTTTGCTGACTTTGAAAGCTGCACTGGCTGGCCTTTGAGATGATTCAAAGCCTGAGCCAGCTGGAAATCTTCCTTGCTGCCGTATTCCAGTGGCTTGCGTTTTTTCTCCAGCGCAGAAATCCGTTTTTGTTCTTCAAGTTCATCGACAATATTGGCGCCAGCATCGGCTTCTTTATCTTTGTCGTTGCTCAGATGCTTTTGTAAATCAGCTTCACGTACGCGCATGCCATTCATGCCATCGCCGTCTGCGTATTCATCTACCAGCAAATCAGGCACGATGCCGCGAGCCTGTATGGAACGACCATTCGGCGTGTAATAACGTGCAGTAGTGAGCTTGACAGCCGTATCGGCAGAGATCTGGCGTATGGTTTGCACCGAGCCCTTGCCGAAGGTTTGCATACCCATCACTGTGGCGCGCTTATAGTCTTGCAATGCGCCGGCAACAATCTCCGAAGCAGAGGCGGAGCCGGAGTTAACCAGCACGACCATCTTCACCTTCTTGACAGCCTCAGGCAAACGCGCCAGAGGATCGCCGCCTACGCGGGTTGCGTAAAAATCTTTACGTGCCAGATAAGTCGCTTTTGAATCGGCAATCTGACCGTTGGTAGAGACGACCGCCACATCCTTAGGCAAGAATGCTGCAGACACGCCGATTGCGCCTGGCAGTACACCGCCCGGATCATTGCGTAAATCCAGCACCAAACCTTTCATGTTGGGTTCCATCGCATAGAGCGCAGTGATTTTCTTGGACAAATCTTCAACAGTCGGCTCCTGAAACTGAGAAACTCTGACCCAGCCATAACCCGGCTCTATGATTTTGCCCTTGACGCTTTGTACTTTGATTTCCTGGCGTGTGATGGTGATCAGCAGTGGCTTATCTTCATCCTTGCGCGCGACAGTCAGGGTGATTTTAGTGTTGGGTTCACCGCGCATACGCTTGACTGCTTCGTCTAGCGTTAATCCTTTTACAGGCGTAGTGTCGAGGCGTGTAATCAGATCGCCTGCTTTCAGGCCTGCTTTATAGGCGGGGGAATCTTCGATAGGGGCGATGACTTTGACGTAACCGTCTTCCATGCCGACTTCGATACCCAGACCAACAAATTTACCTTGCGTGCTTTCACGAAGCTCTTTAAATGCTTTTTTGTCAAGGTAGTCAGAGTGTGGATCCAGCGATGCAACCATGCCAGAGATGGCTTCGGTGAGCAGCTTTTTATCCTCTACAACCTCGACATAATCAGACTTGATCAGTCCGAATACATCAGCGAGCTGCCGTAGTTCTTCTATAGGCAGTGGCGAGCCGACATTTTTTTGCGCGAGCGCGTCAAATTGCATCGAACCGGCGATGCCTGCAATCAGCCCTAAGCCGATAAGACTGAAGTTTTTTAGTTTGCTACTCATTTTTCACCTATTTATCCAAACCAGCGGGTCAATCGCCCGTCCCTGGTGCCTCATCTCAAAGTATAAACCCGAATGCTCATTGCCGCCGCTATTGCCTGCAGAAGCAATCACATCCCCGGCTTTTACCTTCTCGCCTGCACGTTTGAGCACGGATTGATTATTGCCATAAATGGTCATGTATTGACCACCATGATCCAGTATCAGCAGATTACCAAAGCCCCGCATCCAGTCGGCGAAGATGACTTCTCCGGCTGCTGCCGCTTTTACTTCTGCACCCTCTTGTGCTTTGATAAACAGCCCTTTCCAGGTGGGCCCTTCATTACGCTTATTGCCAAAATTTGCAACTATTTCGCCTTTCAAAGGCATGCGCAGTTTGCCGCGCAATTTTGCAAACTCTGACCCCATGTTGGCCGATGAATTGTTATCTGTTTCGTTATCGTCAGTGTCGGGGTTTTCTTTTGTGCGGGCGGTATTTGTCTGTTCGGGGCTGGCTGGTTTATTCGCCTGTCGCTCGGCTTTTTTGCCTGCTTGCTTTTCTGCAGACTTTTCAAGCGCTCGTTCACGAGCCAGGCGTGCACGTTTCTTTGCCGCTTCTTCTTCGGCTTTGCGTTGCTGGGCAATCAATGCACTTAGCTTTTCTAGTAGTGAGCTTAGCCGTTGTTCGTCGCGCGCCAGATTGCCCGCCTCTTTGCGTTGTGCACCTAACTTTGTGGAGAGTTGACCGACCAGTTTTTTGCGATTTGTTTTTTCTCGTTCCAGCAAAGCTTTTTGTTCGCGTTGCTCGTTGGCGATTTCTTCGAGTGCGCTCCTGGCTTCCTCTGCCTGTGCTTTATTGGTTTCAATCGCAGCCAGGTTGGTTCGTAAAGCCGCTATCGCCTTACTTTGCGCCTCCGATACATAGCCCAAATAGCGCAGCTCGCGGCTAATGCGGTTGGGGTTGTCACCTGAAAGTATGAGTCGCAGATGATCATTCGGGCCGCTCTGATATTGTCCCCGCAAGATTTTTTCCAGTCGCAAGCGCTGCTTGTTTACTTGCGATTGCAGCTCCTCTTCAGTCTTGGTCAGTAAGACTAGCTGTGACTGCACCTTTGCTTGCTCGCTTAGCAAGTCACGCAAAGAACGGTTGGCATTGGAAATGGCTGCCTCTGATGCGGCCAGGGCATCAGCGGCGTGGCCATGCGCTTTTTCAGTTTTTTGTATGTCTTCTTTTAACTCGCCTAACTTTTTATGCAATTCGGCACGTTCTTGCTCAGCCTGCTGTTTCTGACGGGTGCGTTCACTGACTTTGGGGCTGACTTGGGCTTGTACTTGTGCACATAGCAGCAGCGCGCAAAGTGCAGCTGCCAGCGTATAAGCGATAAAACTGCGAGGTGTGGGCATAGACTGTTTTATTTGGTTTTACCCTGGCTAGCTACCGCTTTAAGTGCGGCCTCAATAGCAGCAGGATCACCGAGATAGTAGCTGCGTATCGGTTTAAGATCGGCATCAAGCTCATAGACTAAGGGCTGGCCATTGGGGATGTTAAGGCCAACGATATCTTTTTCGCTGATTCCGTCGAGATATTTAATCAATGCGCGCAAACTGTTGCCATGTGCAGAGATCAATATGCGTTTGCCTGAGCGTATGGCAGGTGCGATAGATTCATTCCAGAATGGCATGACGCGTGTTACTGTGTCTTGGAGACATTCAGTCAGAGGGATTTCCTCGCGCTTAAGCATCGCATAGCGGGGGTCGGTAAATGACGTACGCGGATCGGACGGATCCAGCGGATTGGGAGGAATATCATAGCTGCGGCGCCATACCAGCACTTGTTCGTCACCGTATTTTTTTGCAGTCTCGGCCTTGTTCAGGCCTTGCAGCGCGCCATAGTGACGCTCATTCAGGCGCCAGCTGTGTACGGTAGGTACCCACATCAAATCCATTTCATCGAGGGTAATCCATAGCGTTCTGATAGCGCGCTTGAGTACTGAGGTATAAGTCAGATCGAATGTGAATCCGGATTCTGCCAACAATTTGCCGGCATGGCGCGCCTCGGCTGCACCTTTTTCGGTTAGATCGACGTCTGTCCAGCCGGTAAAGCGGTTTTCAAGGTTCCAGAGGGATTCGCCGTGGCGCATAAATACGATTTTGTACATAGTTGTTAAAGATCTTAGAAGTAAGAAAAAATCCAGCTTGAGTTGCTTACGCTCTTCTATTTTATAATGTCGGGCTTGTTTTAAACGATTGGAACTTTGTGAAATTCTTCATTGACAATATTTGGCTGATTTTACTTGCCCTGCTTTCCGGCGGCGCTCTGGCCTGGCCCGCTCTTAGCCGTAGCAAGCATGCGGTCTCAACTTTGCAGGCAACGCAACTACTAAACAAAGGCAAAATTCAAGTACTCGATGTGCGCGCCGCCGAAGATTTTGCAGCCGGGCATCTGCGTTCTGCCAAAAACATTCCCTTGAAAGACCTCTCCAGCCGGCTAGGCGAGCTTGATAAATCACATGCAGTGTTGGTGGTTTGTACAAGTGGCGTGCAATCAGCCCGGGGCGCGGCACAATTAAATAAATCCGGTTTTGCTGATGTGTATAGCCTTGATGGTGGCTTTACCCAATGGCAAACCCAGGGATTGCCCACTGCAAAATAACAGGGAGCGATAAATGCATGCACGAGTCGTAATGTACAGCACAGCGGTGTGCCCTTATTGCACAATGGCCGAGCGTTTACTGAAAGCCAAGGGTGTTGATGAGATCGAAAAAATTCGTATTGATACTGATCCAGCGCAGCGCGCATTGATGATGGAAAAAACGGGCCGGCGCACCGTGCCGCAAATTTATATCGGTGACACCCACGTCGGTGGCTTCGATGATTTGTCGGCACTCGATCGTGAAGGCAAGCTGGAGCCGCTGCTGCTGGGCGACTAAAGCATGCACGTGTTGCCATGTACCTTATTTTAATTTTGATGAAAGTTTTATATGTCTGAAGAAAACCAACAACCCACTTTTAACATACAGCGCATCTACCTCAAGGATATGTCGCTGGAACAACCTAACTCGCCCGCTATTTTTCTGGAACAGGAAGGTCCCGGCATAGAAGTTTCCATTGATATTGCCAACGAGACCTTAGGTGAAGGCGTATATGAATCCACTATCACTGTTACGGTCACAGCGAAGATCAAAGATAAAATCGCCTTCCTCATAGAGGGCAAGCAGGCAGGCATATTTGAAGTACGCAATATTCCCGAAGGTCAGCTGGAGCCACTGCTAGGCATCGCCTGCCCGAATATTTTGTATCCGTATTTGCGTGCAAATATAGCCGATGTTGTTACCCGTGCAGGCTTCCCGCCAGTACACCTGACTGAAATAAATTTCGAAGTTTTTTATCAGCAGCGTAAGCAAGCATTAGCGCAAACACCGAATGGCGCTGCTGCGCCACATTAATGGCAATGCAATAAAGGCACCGCAATAAAGGACCAGCTCTCATGACAATCTTGCGTAAAATTTTGTTTGGCATCACAGCACTGTCGCTTTCTGCAGCGGCGGTGGCTATTGATTTCAAATCAGTCGGCATGACGCCGGCAGTGATGTTTGATGCGCCCGGACAAAAAGCGCGCAAGATTTACATAGCCCCGCCCGGCATGCCCGTGGAAATTGTATTGGACAATGGCGATTGGTCAAGAGTGCGCGATGTTTCTGGCGAACTCAGCTGGGTGGAGTCTCGGCAGTTGATTGATCAGCGTACGCTTATCGTTGAAGCGCCTGTTGCAACAGTGCGAGCCACGCCCAGCGATACGGCTGCGACTGTATTTACTACAGTAAAAGGCGTGGTTTTGTCGCTTGCTGAGCCTATCGTATCGGGATGGATTAAGGTCAGGCATAAAGATGGCGAAGTCGGATACATTAAGGCCGCAGAAGTCTGGGGCGAATAAACTGCCATTTTCAATTTATATGGTCAGCTTTTTAGTTGCTGCCATAACCAAGTATTTAATTTTTCCATGAACATCACCATACTAGGCGCAGGCGCCTGGGGAACTGCACTAGCTATCGCGCTCTCCAGAGATAACCAGCTCATGCTATGGGGGCGCAATGCGGAAGCGATAGCAGCGATGGATGCGGCACGTGAAAATCAGGCGCGCCTGCCCGGTTTTAAATTGCCTCCCAGTCTGGTACTTACCTCAGATCTCACACAGGCCATTGCGCATGCAGCAGATGGCTTACTCATATTGGCCACATCAGTTGCTGGTCTGCGGCCCATGCTAAACGCAATAAGACCGCATCGTATTCCCAATCTGGTCTGGCTTTGTAAAGGCATAGAAGATCAAACCACCATGCTGCCGCATCAGATCGTGCAGCAAGTGTTGGGTGATGACGTAATGTGTGGCGCATTATCTGGTCCTTCTTTTGCGCAGGAAGTGGCACGCGGACTGCCTTGTGCGCTGACTATAGGTGCAAGCAGCGCTGCATTGTGTGAACGTGTTGTGTCTGCCGTGCATGGCGGATCAATACGTGTTTATTCCACCGATGATCTGGTTGGCGTTGAAGTTGGGGGAGCCGTAAAAAATATACTCGCCATCGCCACTGGCATAACCGATGGATTGGGTCTGGGATTAAACGCACGCGCAGCGCTGATCACACGCGGCTTGGCTGAGATCGCTAGGCTAGGCACAGCATTGGGCGGTAGGCTGGAGACATTCATGGGCTTAACCGGCATGGGCGATCTGATCCTCACTTGCACGGGTGATTTATCGCGTAACCGGCGTGTCGGACTAGGCCTTGCGGCAGGCAAATCATTGCAGACGATTACGGCTGAGCTTGGGCATGTAGCTGAAGGTGTGCAGTGTGTGCAGGCGATGCGGCAACTGGCAAACACACATCATATTGATATGCCTATAGTTGATGCTGTGGCGCGCGTACTGTTTGAAAATGAAGCGCCTGAAAAAATGGTGCAAAACTTGCTGGCACGTGAAGCGCGTGATGAAGGTAATGCATTGCGCTAATTTTGCTGACTATTTTTTAGTTGTGGTTAATATTTTTCTTACTTTATTTTTCATACTATTCTTTTTATCTCCTGCACTTCCGTTTTTATTTGCATTACGCAATCGCATCATTGGCGCAAAATAATTTTTGTGCGATTAGCGAATAATGTGACCATGCCACATCCTCTTCATTTCACCTGCATACAATAATATTGTTGTTATCTGACCATGCATAACAAGCTTGCCTTGTATTGATTGCGTGGTTTTTTGATTAATTACAAAAACAAAAGCTAAAATATTGATTCAATAAGAATCGCCTATTAAAAAATAAGTGCGGGCACTTTCCTCTTACTTTTTGATCAGATGCATGTGTTTAATTATTCATAGACAGGTATTCATGCATACGCGGCAATTCGATTTACCAAAATGCAAAAAATCACACGGCTTCACCTTGATTGAAATCATGGTGGTGGTTGTCATCATGGGCATACTTGCAGCATTGGTTGTGCCTAAGCTGATGGGCCGTACAGATGATGCGCGTCTACTCGCTGCCAAACAAGATATTGCCACGCTGATGCAGGGCTTAAAACTTTACCGACTCGACAATCAGCGCTATCCGACTACCGAACAAGGTTTGCAGGCGCTAGTTGCCAGACCAGTGCATGGTCCTGTGCCAGCCAACTGGAAAACTGGCGGCTATCTTGATCGCCTTAATAAAGATCCATGGGGTAATCCTTATCAATATTTGTCACCTGGTACGCGCGGTGAAGTCGATATTTTTTCTCTGGGCGCAGATGGCCAGCCTGGCGGCGCAGGTAATGATGCAGACATAGGCTCATGGTCAGACTAAAAGTTGCGGCGGGCTTCACTTTGCTGGAGCTGCTGGTTGTCTTGGTGATCGTCGGCATCATGCTCGGCGCAGTTGGGTTAAATGCGATGCCGAGTGATAAACAGATATTGCAAAACGAAGCGCAACGGATTGCTTTGTTGCTGCAGCTTGCCAGGGATGAAGCGATCGTGCGTAATCGTCCGGTTGCCTTTGAAGCGCTACCAGATCATTACCGTTTCTTGATCAAGCAGAACGACACCTGGCAGCCACTGTTACAAGATGACATTTTGCGTGGACGTGAATTCAAACGCTGGCCTTTACATCTTACGATGGTGCCGGCTACTGATGAGCGGTTATCGATGGGTTCTTCTGTACGAATTGTGTTTGGCCGCGAGCCAGTTGATAAGGCTTTTGTATTTACGCTGGCATTAGGGCAACAGCGCGCATCAATACGCGCTGATGGTATCGGCCATTTTAAAGTGGAGTGACATGCAAGAAAAAGCAATATGTAATGCCGGCTTTACCTTGCTTGAGGTGTTAGTTGCGTTAGTCATTATTGGTACGGCCTTGGGTGCAAGCCTACGCGCTGTGGGCAGCCTCACACAAAACAGCCGGGATTTGCGATTGGCGATGATGGCAACGTGGTCGGCAGAAAATCGATTGACGCAAATTCGTCTCGCACATGAATGGCCTGCATTAGGTCGGCGTGAATTCTCTTGTGCGCAAGCTGAGTTGCCGCTGTATTGCGAAGAAAATATTTACGCCACCCCCAATCCTGCATTCAGGCGCGTTGAAGTGGCCGTCATGGATGCAAAAAATTCAGTACGCCGCATTATTACTTTATCGCAGATAGTTCCGAATGCGCTGTAAACATCAGCCTAAATATTGGCTACAAAAACAGCAGGGGCTGACATTGGTCGAGCTACTGATCGCTATCAGTATATTGGCTTTTGTCGCAGTACTCGGCTGGCGCGGGCTGGATACTATCGTGCGCACGCGCCTGGCCTTGAATCAAGAGCTGCAGCAGACCCATGGTATGCAGCTGGCCTTTGCGCAACTACAAACAGATTGTGCAAATGTTGTGGACGCCGAATTGTTAGATGGCAGATCGCCGGTTGTGATTCAAGCCAATCACATCACGCTTGCGCGAAAAATCCAGACCGAAGCACAGCCGACGCGATTGCAGCTTGTGATCTATAAATTGACAGATGGCATATTGACGCGCCAAGCAACTACTGCGACTCGCGATTTGCGCGAGCTTGAACAATTCTGGTCACAAACAAATACGATGGATTTAACAGCGCAGCCTGTTACGCTGCAATCTGGCTTGCGCAGTATGCAGCTGCGCGTCTGGTCCAATGACGGTCGCGGCTGGCGCAGCCCTGAACAAGCGACAGCTAGCAGCGTAGCGGTGTCGAAAGGTTCGTTGATGAATCCGCAAGCTGGCACGACAGCATCGCAAACCAGCTGGAGCGGGCTGGAAGTGTCACTCGGTTTGCCGGGCAGTGAGGCCAGTTTATCCAAGATATTTTTATTGGGCGCGGTTTGATGGCGGGTAAAAATCAAAGCGGCGTTGCGGTAGTCACAGCTTTATTGCTCACTACATTGGCCATCACCATCGTTGCCAGTTTGTTTTGGCAGCAGCAAGTACAAGTACGCGCCATAGAAAACCAGCGCCTGCAATTACAAAAGCAGTGGATATTGCGTGGCGCGCTAGACTGGGCAAGACTGATTTTGCGCGAGGATGCAAAATTTTCTGCGATTGATGATTTGCAAGAGCCTTGGTCAGTACCACTATCGGATACCAAGCTGGATCAATATATAGAAAAAAATCAGGTGCAGGCAGATGCTGGCAGTGCAATATTGTCTGGCGCAATACAAGATGCACAGGCCCGGTTAAATCTGACAAGCTTGGCTAGTAGCGGGCAGATTAATGAAGCAGCAGTAAACGCATTTGCGCGATTGCTAAGCGAACGACAACAAGATACGTCATTGGCTCGCACTGCTGCAGCGCAGATTGCGACCAGTCAGCAGCGTGATGTCAGTAGCGCTGGTGTCGGCACTGGTAATAGTACTGACACTGCGCGCATCATTCGTTTTAAACATATAGATGATCTACTAGCCATACCTGGATTTACACCGCATGTAATTCGCGCAATTGGTGAGAACATAATTTTTCTCCCACGCCCCACACCGATTAATGCCAATACAGCCTCCGCAGAAGTACTGGCTGCCAGTCTCGCACCTTTGTCAGTAGCCGATGCGAATATCTTATTAAGCAAACGGCGCACGACAAGTTTTCGCGATCTCAATGAGCTTGCTGCACAATTACCCGGTACGCAGATTTCTATCGATGCCAATCAGGTTACGGTCAGCAGCAATTTTTTTCTGGTAAACGGACGTGTGACATTACGTCAGGCTGTACTGCAAATACAAGCTTTGGTTGAGCGCAACGGCATGAATACGCAAACCATCTGGGTACGAGAGATCTGACATAACCATGCGCACCGATCACTCCAGCACCATGTATCTGCGCATGCTCTCGCGCAGTACCGCAAAGGCAATGTCCAACTGGCATGTACAGCCTTTGCCGTTTGCTTTGGTCTCAGCCCATGGCCGTATAGAACGCACTGGTGTAGCTTCACTCACCTCGCTGGCTGCCTTTATCGCGCGAGTCAGGCGCGTTGTATTGATCATGGCGGCCAGTGATGTGACCTTGTTACGTATGGCTGTGCCGCCGCTGTCTTCTGCCAAACTTAAAGCGGCACTACCTTCGCTGGTGGAAGATCATTTGATTACCGATCCAGCGCAATGCGTACTATCAGTCGGGCCACATGCAGCCGGCATGCGCACGATTGCCGTCATAGAGCGCGACTGGCTGCGCGAGATTGTTGATGTCATCAGAAATTTTGGTGGGCAGCGTATCTTCGCCTATGCAGCGCAGTCATGTTTGCCTTTACCTGCCTCTGGCACAGCCGAATCTGTGTCTGCTGCAATTACACAAATAAACAATCATATTGATCTAGCGCTACGCCTTACTGAGCACGAAGGCATGGGCTTGCCGTTATTAGCAACGCAGGCCGGTCAGCATATTGAATTTGATGCGTGTCTTAACTTGCAGACACTGGCAGGGCATCGTCCAGTGGAATTAATCGTGCCGGCGCAACAAAAAGAACAATATCAACATGCTGTGGATCAGCTGCCAGCAGGGTCGAGCCACATTGTATTGATTGAAGATAATTGGCAAACCTGGGTAGCGGGCGCAGAACAGGCTGAGCCAGATTTGATGACGGGTCTTGAGTCAGTCAGTACGCAAACATTTAACTGGCGCATCTGGCGCTGGCCGGTCTGGTTGATGGCGTTGTTGTTGAGTCTGAATATAATCGCGCTTTATTTGTCTTGGTGGCAATTGAAAAGCGAAGGCGATGCAATACGCGCTTCAATGAGACGTATGTATCAGGTTGCTTTTCCAGATGACACTGTGATTGTGGATCCGCTGGTTCAACTACAACAAAAAATCTCCGCACAGCGACTGGCACATGGCGAAGTTGCATCAGATGATTTTTTAATGCTCATCGCGATATTGTCCGAATCCTTAAGCGCAGCACCTACCAATTCGGGCAATGCAAAAAATAAATTGGTAGCCGCGCTCAATTATCGACAAGCGACACTTGAAGTGCGATTCAAGCCAGGTGCGATACCACCGCTGGCATCAGCGCGTGCATTTTTTTCTTCGCGCAAACTTAGTCTTACTACTATGCCTGAGCAAGATAAGGTTGTTGTCTGGCAGATCAGGAATATGCGATGAATCGCTGGCGTGAAATCATAGTGGCTTACTGGCAGGCGCGCACGCAGCGTGAACGTACCATTCTTTTAGGCAGCGCTTTGCTGCTTGCGTTGATGCTGCTTAATCTAGGGGTTGTGTCGCCGGCAATAGAGGGGCGCGCCGCATGGAAAAAAAACTTGCCGGCCTTGCGCGCACAGCAAGCGCAAATGCAGATCTTGCTTGCTAAATTAAAAGCTACTCCCGTCACCGCAGCCACTGCAAAAAATATTCCGCCAGTTTCTCGCAAATTCATCGAAAGCAGCCTGACCGCAAAAGGCTTAAAGCCAGATAGCTTATCGGTCAATGGTGACATGGTCATTTTGCAACTCACTAATCATTCTTTTTCTTCTTTGATTGGCTGGTTACAAGAAATGCAAAGCAGCGCTCAACTGCGTGTGACTGAGGCCAATGTGTCAGCGCAGCAGCAAGCAGATCGTGTTGATGTCACATTGAGCTTGCGTCAGGCGAGCTGATGAAACGTGTGCTGATATGGAGCTTGGCCGGCTTGTTAGTAATGGGATTAATTTTCCTTGTTTTATTGCCGGCGGCATGGTTTGCCAAGGTCATTGAGCAAAAAGCCGGAGGACGCATTGCCTTGGGTGAGGTAGAGGGAAGCGTATGGCGGGGTTCGGCTTTTATCGGCACGCTGAAAGAACATGACGCG
>CAIVDH010000272.1 GCA_903904635.1 uncultured Burkholderiales bacterium
AGATATTCCTGCGGCACGGATGAGGAACCATGCATCACCAAATGGGTGTTCGGTATGCGTGCATGTATGGCCTTGATACGATCAATCGCCAATATGTCGCCGGTCGGTGGACGACTGAATTTATAGGCGCCATGGCTGGTACCAATTGCAATAGCCAGTGCATCAACATCGGTGGCTTTAACAAAGTCTGCTGCTTCGTCCGGATCAGTCAGCAATTGTGAATGGTCTAGCGTGCCTTCTGCACCGACACCATCTTCTTCACCTGCCTGACCTGTCTCTAACGACCCCAAACAACCCAGCTCGCCCTCTACCGATACGCCCACCGCATGCGCCATTTCAACTACGCGACGGGTAACTTGTACGTTGTAATCATAATCAGCCGGTGTCTTGGCATCTTCTTTCAATGAGCCGTCCATCATCACACTGGAAAAGCCGCTGCGGATAGAACCCTGACATACGGCAGCCGAAGCACCATGATCCTGATGCATGCAAACCGGTATGTGCGGATATTGTTCTATCGCGGCTTCGACCAGCTTGCGCAGGAAAGGCTCACCTGCATATTTGCGTGCGCCTGCTGATGCCTGCAAAATCACCGGGCTGTCGCATTCAGCGGCGGCTTGCATGATGGCGTGAATTTGTTCCATGTTGTTGACGTTGAAAGCTGGCAGGCCATATTGATGTTCTGCTGCATGGTCTAGCAACTGGCGCAATGAGATGAGTGCCATGTGATGTTCTCCGTAGTTTTTATTAAATATTTACTCAATAATGAATTGATGGTTTACATGTGCCGAAAATAATTTGGCACATCACGAATGTCAGGCACCACGCGATCCGGCATAGATTCGTTAATCGGGCGGCCATGGTTATACCCATAGGGCACAGCCCAGCACATCACGCCGGCGGCTTTGGCTGTGGATATGTCCGTCTCTGAATCCCCCACAAACAGACTCGACCCTGCTGTTTCATCCAGCGCCTTCAGGCAATGATGGATGACATCCGGATGCGGTTTTTTAACTTTCAGTGAATCGCCGCAAATGATCAGATCAAAGGCCCCTGTCAGGCCATGCTTTTGCAGCACACGATCGGTAAAGCGTCGTTCCTTGTTAGTGACTAAAGCCTGCTTGACGCCATAGTCGCGCGCTTTTTGCAGCGTATCTAATACATGCGGGAAAAAGGTGCTTGATGTGCCGGCTGTGGCTTCATAGTGATAAATAAACCGCGCCATAACCTCGCCCCATGATGTTTCTGTAGGGCCGGCCGTTGCCTTCCATGCTGTTTCCATCAGCCAGCCTGTACCTTGCCCTATCCAGCAACGCACTTGTTCTTCGCTGACTAAGTCATGATCAAATTCTTGCAGCGTCAGGTTGACTGCATCTGTTATTTCTGCAGCAGTATCTAGCAAGGTTCCATCCAGGTCATACATGACGAGTGCCATTTTTTTCTCCTCAGACTGCTGCGATTAATTTTGCGGTGGTCACACCCAATAATTCATACACTTGCGCAGCAGGTGCAGATTCACCAAAGCGTGCTATGCCTATCACCGCACCAGAGAGCCCAACATATTTGCGCCAGAAATCAGGGTGACCTGCTTCTATCGCTATGCGACGCACACCCTCAGGCAATACTTGCTGCTGATATGAAACAGGCTGCGCATCAAACAATGCTGTACATGGCATCGACACCACGCGCACATGACGGCCTTGTTGCAATAATTGTTGTTGAGCCTCGATAGCCAGACCGACTTCCGAGCCGGTGGCAATCAATACGGCTTCGGGCTTGCCAGCGCAATCCGACAATACGTAACCACCCTGTGCGATGTGCGTAGGATCGATGTTATTGGCACCAGAGAGCTGCGGCAAATTCTGACGTGACAGCAAGAGCGCAGAAGGACCGTCGCGTCGTTCAATTGCGGTGCTCCATGCAACAGCCGTTTCGTATCCATCGCAAGGACGCCACACATGCAGATCAGGAATCAGGCGTAATACGGCGGCATGTTCGATAGGCTGATGGGTTGGGCCATCTTCTCCCAAACCAATAGAGTCATGCGTTAATACATGCACGACGCGCTGCTTCATCAATGCGCTCATGCGTATGGCATTGCGTGCGTAATCAGAAAAAACGGCGAAGGTGCCGCCATAAGGAATCAGGCCGCCATGCAAGGCCACGCCATTCATGATGGCGGCCATACCAAATTCACGCACACCATAAGAGATGTAATTAACATCACTGCCCTGCTCGGCGTTATGCCATGCGCGACTGGTTTTACCAGCGGTGAGGTTGGAGCCGGTAAGGTCGGCTGAACCCCCTAATAATTCTGGTATGCCGGCCACCAGCAAATCAAGCATTTGCTGGCTGGATTTGCGACTCGCTGTGGGTGCCGAAATACTTTTTGCGAGCGCAAGCAAAGAAGATTTTAATTGCGTCCAGTTTGGAGGCAACATACCGCTGATCATGCGCTCAAATTCTATGGCCAGATCAGGATGCGCTTTTGCATAAGCATTAAAGCGTAGCTGCCACTCTGCTTCATGTACGATGCCAGATGCGGTACCGTTCCAAGCCTTGCTTATGGACTGCGGAATATCAAATGGCGCATGCGTCCAGCCCAGTGCTGCGCGTGTCGCAGCGGTTTCTTTTTCGCCCAATGGCGCGCCATGTACATCATGCGTGCCGGCCATGGTGGGTGCGCCCCAGCCTATGGTGGTGCGGCAGATAATCATGGTCGGCTTACCAGTTGGTTGCTTAGCCTTCTCAGTTGCAGCGGCAATCGCAGCAGCATCATGCCCATCAATCGGGCCAATTACTTGCCAGCCATAGGCGCGAAAACGTGCAGCGGTATCATCGCGGAACCAGCCATCTACATGGCCATCGATAGAGATGCCATTGTCGTCATAGAAGCAAACGAGTTTATCCAATCCCCACACGCCAGCGAGTGAACACGCTTCGTGGCTAATGCCTTCCATTAAACAACCGTCGCCCAGAAAAACCCAGGTGCGATGATCAACAATGTTGTGATCTCCGCGATTAAAGCGCAGCGCAAGAATTTTTTCTGCCAGTGCCATGCCGACTGCATTGGCCAGGCCTTGTCCCAACGGGCCAGTAGTGGTCTCTACGCCAGGCGTGATATCGACTTCAGGATGACCGGGTGTTTTGCTGTGTAGCTGACGAAAATTTTTCAGGTCATCAATGCTGAGCGCATAGCCGCTAAGATGCAGCAACGCATACAGCAGCATGGAGCCATGACCATTCGATAAAACGAAACGATCGCGGTCTGGCCATGATGGGTTGGCAGGATTATGTTTGAGATGACCACGCCACAGTACTTCAGCAATATCAGCCATGCCCATAGGCGCGCCCGGATGACCAGACTTGGCTTGATTGACGGCGTCGATAGCCAGAAAACGAATTGCGTTGGCAAGCTCGCGGCTATTTGGTTGCGCAGTTTCCATGTTGGACTTTCAGAATTCGACTTGTCTAAAACGCCGACCTAAGGCCGACGTTTTATGGGATGAAGAAAAATATTTGCTCAGGCAATAGCGATGGCGCTACTAAACTATGCACGCCGCTGCTTGTCTATCAGGCGCAATATCATCGGTGTGAAAATCAATTGCATGGCCAGGCCCATTTTTCCGCCGGGGACGACGATGGTGTTAGGACGCGTCATCATGGAATCATGCAGCATCGATGTGAGGTAACCGAAATCTATACCTTTAGGATTAGCAAAGCGGATCACCACCATGCTTTCATCTGCGCTTGGTATATCGTTGGCGATAAAAGGATTGGAGGTGTCGACGGTAGGCACGCGTTGAAAATTTACATGCGTGCGTGAAAACTGCGGACACATATAGCGTGTGTAATCGGGCATGCGGCGCAAGATCGTATCAAGTACAGCCTCTTGCGAATAACCACGCATTTTTTGATCGCGGTGCAGTTTTTGTATCCACTCAAGATTAATAATGGGCACCACGCCCACTAACAGATCTACATGTTTGGCGACGTTAGCACCCTCACCGACAAAGCCACCATGCAGGCCTTCATAAAACAATAATTCAGCACCCGCTTCCATTTCAGCCCATGGTGTGAAAGTACCTGGATCCTGACCAAATTCTTTACCTTCATCGGCATCATGGATGTACTTGCGTACCTTGCCAGTACCAGTCTCACTAAACTGTTTGAAGATCTGTTCCAGCTCAGGCAGCAGGTTGGCTTCCGGACCAAAATGGCTAAATGAGGAATTGCCCTCATCCTGCGCCTTCTTCATTGCGGCGCGCATTTCCATACGATTAAATCGATGCATGGAATCGCCTTCAAGAATTTGCGCCTTAATTTTCTCGCGACGAAAAATATGCTGAAAACTCTTCATGACCGTTGTAGTGCCTGCACCGGAAGAACCAGTGATGGCGACGATAGGATGCTTAACTGACATGGGCGTCTCCTGAAAAAATTAAATTAGCTTGCGAACAACGAGCGATCTTGGAACAGCGGCGATTTATATTGCTCATCGGAGCCGTTGTCATAATCCTGGTGATAACGCTCTATGCGTTCGATTTCATTACGCGAACCAATAATGACGGGTACACGCTGATGGATTTGTTCCGGTGCGATATCAAGAATGCGCTTGCGTCCGGTCGAGCCTATGCCACCGGCCTGCTCAATGACAAAACTCATGGGATTGGCTTCATACATCAAACGTAAGCGCCCTGGCTTGGACGGGTCTTTCGTATCTTTCGGATACATGAATACGCCACCGCGCATCAAGATACGATGTATGTCGGCCACCATGCTGGCTATCCAGCGCATATTGAAATCCCGCTCACGCACATCGGTACGACCGTTTTTACATTCTGCTACATAGCGCTGTACTGGCGGCTCCCAAAAACGTTCATTACTGGCATTGATAGCAAATTCGCTGGTGTCTGCTGGTACCTGCATATCACGATGCGTGAGTATGAAATTACCGACTTCACGATCGAGTGTAAAACCATGCGTGCCCTTACCCACGGTTAGTACCAGCATGGTCGAGGGACCATAAATTGCATAACCTGCGGCGAGTTGCTCGCGACCACACAGCAGATAATCTTTTACTTCAGGTGCATGACCAACCGGCGCACGCAGTACAGAAAAAATAGAACCTACAGATACATTAATATCAATATTGGATGAACCATCCAGCGGATCAAAGATGGCGAGAAAACGTCCGCTGCCTTCTTCTGCATCGATGACCAGCGGATCATCCATTTCTTCGGAAGCCAAACCGGCCACCAAACCACCCAGCGAAAACGTATTAACGAATGCGGTGTTGGACATGACGTCTAGCTTCTTTTGTGTCTCGCCTTGTACGTTTTGTGTTTCCAGGCTGCCGAGCACATCACCCAGCTCGCCTTTTGCTGTCATTGCAGAAATCGCTTTGACGGCCGCCGCAATATCAACCAGCAATGCGGCCAGATCGCTCAACTCGGGCGAACCTTTCAATTGCTGGATTAAAAATTTAGATAGCGTAGTGCGGCCGTTATGCATGATCTCTCCTGTTATTTTTTTATGGTGTCGCTTGCAGCTGCGTTCATCAGGCCGCCACTAAATACACGCGAGGCGCGTATATCACTTTCGGTCAGCGTTGATAACTCTGCTGCGGTAACCAAAGAATCTGAACCAGAGGCGCGTTTGAAAATACGGCTGGCCTGTCGCAGGCGTGCACGATCAAGCGCATTTCGTATAGATCGTGCATTAGCAAAATGCGGCTGCTGACGGCGCAAATGTATATATTCATCCATGGCCTTAAGCGCGCCATCATCAAGCTGATAATTCATCCCGCCTACCATTTTTTCAGTGATCTGCGATAGCTCGCCTTCACTGTAGTCAGGGAAATCAATGTGGTGTGCAATGCGCGAAGACATACCGGGATTAGACTGAAAAAAAGTATCCATCCTGTCTTTATAGCCGGCCAATATCACGACTAAATCATCGCGATGATTTTCCATTACCTGCAACAAAATCTCTATCGCTTCCTGTCCATAGTCGCGCTCATTTTCAGGACGATATAAATAATAAGCTTCATCAATGAACAACACGCCACCCATGGCCTTCTTTAAAATTTCTTTGGTCTTGGGTGCGGTGTGTCCTATGTACTGACCAACCAGATCGTCACGCGTTACCGATATCACATGGCCTTTACGTACATAACCTAAGCGGTGCAGTATCTCTGCCATGCGTAAAGCAACCGTCGTTTTTCCTGTGCCCGGGTTACCGGTAAAGCACATATGCAAACTCGGCGTAGCTGCTTCCAGACCCAGCCCGGCACGCGCACGCGACACCACTAAAAATGCGGCGATCTCGCGTATGCGTGCCTTGACCGGCGCCAATCCTATCAACTCGTTTTCAAGTTGCGCTATAACAGGCTCAACTTCTGCATCACGTAAAATTTGTTGCAGGTCTATCGTAGCTGCTTGAACTGGCGCATTCATGGCTGACTCCTTTTTACCCTGACTTAATAGCGTGAACCAGCGGGTTTAGTCGTGGCATAGCTAACTGTGGTGTAGCGGATAACACGACCATGATCTTCCGTACGCTGCAAACCAAAACCGGGCTCGGTCGTTGGACGCTGCACGATAAAGCTCATGACCATGGATTCCACGCCACGTGTGTTATCAAACGCATTAACTTTGATGTAAACCTCTGCATTGGCTTTGCGACAGGCGTTCACTTCAAATAATACGGCTGCGCCATCTTTAATTTGAAACATGGGATTGCCCCACATGTGCCAGTAGCAGTTACGCGGATGCGGATCGTCAGTCCATTCCACTGATAGCGCCCAGCCTTTGCTAAGTGCGTAATCAACTTGCGCGCGAATTTCGGTATCAGTCAATGGCGGCAGAAAGGAAAATTGCCCTTGTGTGATGTGCATGTTATTTCTCCTTGTAGGGTTGCTTAGGACGCAGTCGGTGTATTGACAAAGTCTGGGGTGTCGGTGGAGGTGTAATTGAATGCCACATCCTTCCAGGTCTCCAGTGCTTGTTCCAGCGGCTTACAGGTCTTGGCTGCTTGTTTGAGAATTGCAGGGCCTTCGTTAATGATGTCCTTGCCTTCGTTACGCGCCTTAATCATGGTTTCAAGACCAACACGATTAGCAATCGCACCAGACTGTATGCCGTCCGGATGGCCGATGGTGCCGCCGCCGAATTGCAATACCACGTCATCACCAAATAAATCGACCAGTTGATGCATCTGACCCACGTGTATGCCACCTGAAGCCACTGGCATGACTTTTTTAAGATCAGCCCAAGGCTGTTCGAAGAAAATACCGCGTGCGAGATCTTGTTTGTTGTGTGATTCGCGGCAGACGTTGTAATAGCCCTGCACCGTCATCGGATCACCTTCAAGCTTGCCCACTGCAGTACCTGCATGCAGATGATCGACACCTGCCATGCGCAGCCACTTGGCCATTACGCGGAAAGATACGCCGTGATTTTTTTGACGGGTGTATGTTCCATGACCGGCGCGATGCATATGCAAAATCATGTCGTTCTTACGGGCCCAGTTGGAGATAGACTGTATCGCGGTCCAGCCTATGATCAAGTCAACCATGATGATGTTGGAGCCTAGTGATTTTGCAAACTCGGCACGGGCATACATCTCCTCCATATCCGCTGCGGTGATATTGAGATAGTGACCTTTGATTTCACCGGTGTTGGCTTGTGCTTTATTGACTGCTTCCATGCAGAACAGGAAACGATCACGCCAATGCATGAAAGGCTGGCTGTTGATGTTTTCATCATCTTTGGTGAAATCCAGACCACCTGTTAAGCCTTCGTAAACAACACGGCCATAATTTTTCCCGGACAGACCCAGCTTAGGCTTCATGGTCGCGCCCAATAATGGACGGCCAAATTTATCCAGACGCTCACGCTCAACGATGATGCCGGTTGGTGGGCCTTTGAAGGTTTTCAGATAAGCCACGGGTATGCGTATGTCTTCCAGACGCGCCGCTTTTAACGGCTTGAATGAAAACACATTGCCGATTAATGAGGCTGTGACGTTTGCTATCGAGCCTTCTTCGAACAAAATAATGTCGTAGGCGATGTAAGCAAAATATTGCGCTTCTTTGTCTGTACCTGCGCCTGTGCCGGGAACAGGATCAACGCGAAAAGCTTTGGCCTGATAGTCCTCATGTGCGGTCAGCATGTCAGTCCACACCACCGTCCAGGTTGCGGTAGAAGATTCACCGGCTACTGCAGCAGCAGCTTCGACTGCATCTACACCTTCTTGCGGTGTAATGCGAAACACGCAGATGAAGTCCGTTTCTTTAGGCTCGTAATCAGGGCGCCAGTAGCCCATCTGCTTGTATTTCAATACGCCACCTTTGTAGCGCTCTTTCAAATCGGTGATGCGTCCGTCAACGGGTTTGTTCATGTAACTCTCCTGTTATTCGTTAAGCGCCTCGGTGGGCGGTAAGCGTTTGTAGATACGCAGTCACGAACTGTACTGATGAGTTTAAATAAGGTAAATTCATCAATTATTTCTTTAAAGTTCAATTTTTCTTATCAATTGCGACTATGAAAACTCTCAAACTCCTTAAAAATCTGAGCATGCGCCAGCTGCGTGTGTTTTCTGCGGCAGCCAGGCATCACAGTTTTAGCAAGGCTGCAGCTGATTTAAACCTGACCGCACCGGCAATTTCTATGCAGATTAAGGAGCTGGAAAATGACATGGGCGTTATGCTTTTTGCAAGAGTAGGCCGGCGTGTAGAACTGACAACCGCGGGTGAATATTTTTTGGTTTATACAAAAAAAGTCGTTGATACGCTGCGTGATGCAGAAACGACGCTGTCGCGATTTCAGGGCAAGGAAGCAGGGATTTTGACGATAGGGCTGGTCAGTACGGCAAAATATTTTTTACCGCAGTTGCTAGCACGTTTTAAAGAAGATCATTTCGGCATACAGATAAAACTGGAGGTGCGTAACCGCGATCAAATGGTGGCGCTTTTACGCGATGGCGAGATTGATCTGGCCATCATGGGCCGCACACCTGGCGATCTGGATACGCGCATAGAAGCATTTGCCGCGCATCCGCATGCTTTTATCGCCAATCCATCGCATCCGCTGGCCGAGCGCCAGAGCATTTCGCCGATGGTGCTCAGTCAAATGGAAATCATCACGCGCGAAGCAGGTTCGGGCACGCGCGCCATCATGCAGCGGTTTTTAAATGACCGCGGTTTGACACCGCAAATTTCTATGGAAATGTCCTCGAATGAAAGTATCAAACAAGCTGTGATCGCTAATCTGGGCATTTCATTTGTATCGCTACATACCGTTGGGCTGGAAGTGAAATACGGTGAAATTGCAGTGCTCGATATTGATGAAACACCGATCTCACGTGCCTGGCATGTAGTGGCACTTAACAAGCGCAATCATTCCGCTGCAGCTGAAGCATTTCGGTATTTTGTGCTGGAACATGGTGCCGCCATTCTTGATGCGCTGCATCCCAACATGGTTAAGAATTAGCATCTGTTTCGGCACATTGGGAGTGGTGAGCTTTGCGGTATATCAAGCTACGCAGGGCTTGCAGAGGCAATGATCGATGATCTCTCATCTTTCGACGCTTGACTGCTCAGGAAATTCACCATGGCTGGAATATTCCGAAACTGCCATCGACTATTTATTTATACAATAGCGCTGCTGACATTAAATTTTGCGCCTGTTGCAACTGCGCAGATTTTGAAATTATCACAATTACCTTATCAGGATCCTGCTGCGCTCGATGCTTTACTTGCACTCAATGAAAATCGTTTTGCATCAGCGATACAGACTAAATGGCCGCAAATTGAAAAAACATTGGCGCGCTTTATTGCGCCGGGCGTCACCATTGATGACCCTACCGTTTTTTTTAATTTTGTTTCAAATTCTTGCATGACTGCACATCAGGTTGCCAGTTGCCGACTTTATATAGATTTTCTTTCTTGGCTAATGAAAAGTAAGCGGCCTGCCACCGGTGCCCAAAGTTTGCCGCTTCCGGTTTTATTAAGGCCCGCACAATTACCCTGGCGCGATACATCTGCGCTTAATGCAGTTTTATTGTTAGATGCGCCAACATTGGCATCTGCACTTTATTCACACTGGAGCTGGATAAAAAAAATCATCAATCGCTATCTACCAGATAATTTTGATTTACATCCGATTTCAAAAGTGTTTGCTGATATCAGAACCACCTGCAACAGCAACCATAGTGAAGTGGCGTGCAGATTGCATCTTTCTGACATAG
>CAIVDH010000273.1 GCA_903904635.1 uncultured Burkholderiales bacterium
ACTTATTTTTACAGATAATTTCTCATTCAAGGTTACTGGCACAGGCGTACATACAGGTACTGTCAATGCTGCGCCTGTTAGCGCCGATACTTCTCTTGCCACGCCAAGCACTGACAAGCAATCTGCTTTGTTAGGGGTTAGCTTGATAGTAAATTTCAAGTCATTGAGCTGGTGGTAATCGCGAAAATTCTGGCCGACAGTTGCCGTATCAGGCAACTCCATCAAGCCGGTATTTTCTTCCGACAGCTTAAGTTCACGTGCAGAACACAACATACCCTGCGATTCCACACCACGCAGTTGACCGACCTTGATCTCGAAGGGCTTGCCATCATCACCCGGTGGCAGTTGCGCGCCAGCCAATGCACAAGCCACAGTCAATCCGGCACGCACGTTAGGTGCGCCACAAACAATTTGTAAAAGTGTGCCGGTACCCGCGTCAACGCTACAGACATTAAGCCGATCTGCGTTCGGATGTTTTGTTACATCCAGCACTCTGGCCACAACAACATTGTTAAAGGGAGGTGCAACAGGCACAAGCTCTTCAACTTCAAGTCCGGCCATGGTTAAGGTATGAGCAAGCTGATCCGAAGTCAATTTCGGATCAACCATCGTGCGCAACCAGTTTTCTGAAAATTGCATCGCTAAACCGTATTAGTTGAATTGTTTCAGGAAACGCAGATCGCCTTCGTAAAACAGGCGCAAATCATTAATCCCATAGCGCAGCATCGTCAGACGCTCTAAACCTGAGCCGAATGCAAAGCCTATAAATTGTTCCGGATCGAGCCCCATGTTACGCAGTACCGTGGGATGCACCTGCCCGGCGCCTGAGACTTCCAACCAACGCCCTTTTAACGGACCAGCGCCAAAGGCGATATCGATCTCAGCAGATGGCTCGGTGAAAGGAAAATAAGAAGGGCGGAAGCGCACCTGCAAATCATCTGTCTCGAAAAACGCTTTGACGAAATTCAGATAGACACCTTTTAAATCAGCAAAACTGATATCGGTATCTATCCATAAGCCCTCGACCTGATGAAACATCGGTGAGTGCGTTGCATCGCTATCCACACGATAAGTACGGCCAGGCGCAATTACTTTGATCGGTGGCTTATGCATGCGCGCAGAGCGCACCTGCATAGGACTGGTATGCGTGCGCAACAACAAGGGCTTGCCTGTGCTGTCTTTTGCATCCACATAAAAAGTATCTTGCATAGAACGTGCAGGATGATTTTCCGGGCTGTTCAGTGCAGTGAAATTAGTCCAATCGTTTTCTATCTCAGGGCCATCGGCCACATCAAAACCGATAGAGCCAAAAATCTCTTCTACACGCTGCCAAGAGCGCATCACAGGATGTATGCCGCCCACGCCACGACCACGACCGGGCAACGTTACGTCGATCGCCTCTGCATTGAGTCGCGCCTGCATTTGCGCATTAGCCAGCGCATCGCGCCGCGCGGTAAGTAATGCTTCGATTTGTTCTTTGGCCTGATTTATCACAGCGCCCTGAGCGCGCCGTTCATCCGGATCGAGTTTACCGAGGCTTTTCATCTGCTCAGTAATTTGACCAGTCTTGCCCAGATATTTTGCTTTCGCATTTTCCAGTGCAGCAGAATCAGTCGCTGCCTGAAAATCTACCTCAGCAGTAATGACGAGTTGTTTCAGAAAGCTCATGCAAGTTTCCGCTCAAAATCAGCCACTAAAAATAGCGGGCTTTAAAAAATAAAACGGGGCACAGGTGCTTCACCTCTGCCCCGCCTTGGGACTACGCCGACAACACTTACCCTGCTGCCGGCATGCTGCACAATAAATTACGCAGCGATTTTTGCCTTAACCTGATTAACAATAGCGGCAAATGCCGGTTTGTCCATCACAGCCATATCGGCCAACACTTTACGATCCAGACCGATTTCAGCACGCTTCAAACCGTTCATGAACACGCTGTATGTCAGACCATGTTCACGGGAAGCCGCATTGATACGGGTGATCCAAAGTGCGCGGAATACACGCTTTTTGTTACGGCGGTCACGGTAGGCGTATTGACCAGCACGCATAACTGCCTGCTTGGCGATACGAAATACTTTACTACGACGGCCACGATAACCCTTGGCTGCGTTTAAAACTTTTTTATGGCGGGCCCGTGCTGTGACCCCACGTTTAACTCTTGGCATATTAGCTCCTAGGTGTCGAGAGTGAGGTTAAGCGAAAGGCATCATAGCGCGGACTGAAACCATGTTTGTTTCATGGACTCCGGTCGCACCACGCAATTGGCGTTTGGTCTTGGTGGATTTCTTGGTCAGAATGTGGCGCTTGAAAGCTTGACCACGCTTGACAGTACCACCTGGACGCACGCGAAAACGCTTCTTCGCGCTGCTTTTGGTTTTCATTTTTGGCATGACAAATCTGCCCTTTACGGCAGCTCCATTATTTGATGATTACAGGTGGCAGCAAACGCTGCTCTTGGATGCCTGCACTCACTTATTTAAACGATGAAATCGAGTCCATCGTATCTTGCTTCCCCCACAAAAATCAGCGGGAGCGCGGATTCTATCAAAAATTTACAAATTCGCAGCTTACTTTTTCTTTTTAGGCGCCAATACC
>CAIVDH010000274.1 GCA_903904635.1 uncultured Burkholderiales bacterium
CCGTGGCGGCTCTGTAGAAGCAGGATTGAAGCTCTATGTCGGTGCCGCAAAAATGCGCAATGACCGCAGCTACATCGCCCGCGTGTTAGCCGAATATCAGCGACTGCAATTCGTATCCAAAGGCCACTCGGTGCCTGCCTATGATCCTATGCTCAGTAGCCCAGAAAACAGATCCCTGCATGAAGCAAACGCAGAGCCAATCAGGCCAGGCAGAAAAACATCACCAGGCAAACCTGCTTAAAGATATTACTAATAAAAATTAGTGCGTTTTTTTAATTATTAGGTCGCTTTAGGTTGAAATATTCACGCAAGCGACGTATAGCTTCTTCTAGTTCGGGCATGGAAGTCGCATAAGAAACTCTGATGTAATTACGCGCTGTATGCGGTCCAAAATCAAGTCCCGGCACAAGCACGACGCCGGTCTGATTGAGTATGTCTCTAGTGAGCGCATCCGCATCATCTGACCAGGCACTGCAATCGGCATACACATAAAACGCACCGTCTGGCGTAACCGGCACCTTGAATCCCAACTCACGCAATGCCGGCACAATAAAATCACGGCGCCGTTTAAATTCAGATTTGCGCTCTTCAAAAATAGCGATTGCTTCAGGCGTGAAACAGGCAAGAGCTGCATGCTGGGCCACGCTTGACGCACAGATGAACATATTCTGCGCAAGCTTTTCAATTGCGGCCATCAGTTTAGGCGGCACCACAAGCCAGCCTAGGCGCCAGCCAGTCATATTGAAATATTTAGAAAAACTATTGATGACGATGACATCTTCGCCCAGAGAAAGTGCTGTGAATGGCGGCGCATCATAAGTCAGCCCCTGATAAATTTCATCGACCATGACAAAACCGCTGCGCTCACGAACCAGTTCAACAATGGACGCCAATTCTGCAGTATCTATGGAGGTGCCCGTAGGATTGGAGGGTGAGGCCAGCAATACGCCACGCGTCTGCGTTCCCCATTCCTGCTCGACTATTGCAGCTGACAATTGAAAACGCTCTGCAGGACCACTGGCTACGAGCTTTGCCATGCCTTCAAAGGCCGCAACAAAATGACGGTTACAGGGATAGCTAGGGTCAGGCATGAGCACTTCACTGTCACGCTCTACTAATGCAGCGCAAGCGAGCAGCAGCGCGGCAGATGCGCCGGCGGTGACGACGATGCGCTCTGGTGCAACATCCAGGCCATAAGTCAGTTGGTAATGGGAGGAAATCGCGCGCCGCAATTCAGGTAATCCGGTAGCAGGTGTATAGCGTGTCTTGCCTTCAGCCAGTGCGGCGGCAGCTGCATTGAGTACGGGTTGTGCCGCCGAAAAATCCGGCTCACCTATACCCATGTGAATGATGGATCTGCCAGTCTGCTCCAGCTCTGCTGCCAGCTTGATCAGTTCCATTACATGAAATGGAGCAATCTGATCAAGGCGGGCGGCGAGAGGAAAGTTCATCAAAAAATCAGATTTAAATTTAACGGCCAGCAGAAATCTCAGTTACACGTAACTTGGCTGCCAGCTTATCCAATACGCCATTGACGTATTTGTGACCATCGATGCCACCGAAAGATTTAGTTAGCTCAACGGCTTCATTAATGACCACGCGGTAAGGTATTTCGACATGATGTGTTAATTCAAACGCACCGATTAACAAGACGGCGTGCTCTATGGGTGAAAGCTCTGCAATCGACCGATCGATCAACGGCAAAAAACCGGTGCGCAAATTTTCAACATCCCTGATTACGCCATGCAAGAGAATATCGAAATGTTCTGCATCGGCTTTTTCAAATCCATGGGCGCACCGAATATGCGCATCAATTGCGCCCGCATCTTCGCTATTCAACAGCCATTGATAAATCCCTTGCAACGCAAATTCACGCGCACGATGACGTGGCGTACGATTTTTGTTGGGATTGGCAAGCTCTGATTTTTGGTTCATTAAACTTACGCCTTATTCTTCCTCGTCTGCTTCGGCCAACTCTTCCATAGCAGCGACAAGATTAGCCATTTCAACAGCCACTCGTGCAGCTTCTGTTCCTTTTTCGGCCATACGCGCTTCAGCCTGCTCATCATTTTCAGTGGTCAGCACCGCGTTAGTAATGGGAATGCCGTAGTCAAGTGAGACGCGCGTTATACCAGCGCCGGATTCATTCGACACTAGCTCAAAATGATAGGTCTGGCCGCGGATAACTGCACCCAAAGCAATCAATGCATCAA
>CAIVDH010000275.1 GCA_903904635.1 uncultured Burkholderiales bacterium
ACAGCTTGAGGGCGAAAAGTACCTGCCCGCTCCTAAATTCCCACTTCAGTATGCTTAAGCGCACTCTCACTGACCGCGCATAAATTCGGTGCGCCTTTATGTTCCAGCCATGCAGCACAGAGATGAATACCATCAAGTAAAGTCTGCTTATGTTTTTTGCGCGCTTGCGCGCTCTCAGCCAGTTGCCTGAGCATTTTGTATTGCGGGTTTTCGCGTGAGCTAATCTCTTTGATAGGCATGCTCATGATTTTGCTGCAATGTGTCCGGCATCTAACAAAGCGCGCACTGGCGCATAAGATTTTCTGTGTATGGGCGCCACGCCATGCAAGCGCAGGCGTTCCAAATGCAGCGCAGTCCCATAACCTTTGTGACGGTCAAACGCATAGTGCGGATAAGCCAGATGCATCTCCATCAAGGCCGCATCACGCGCGGTCTTGGCGAGTATGGATGCTGCAGATATTTCAGCGATCTTATCGTCACCTTTGACTATAGCTTCTGTACGCACGACACAAACCGGGCAACGATTACCATCGATCAGCGCAAGCGTTGGTAGAACGGCCAAACCTTCTATTGCACGACGCATCGCCAGCATCGTCGCTTGCAAAATATTGAGCGTATCGATTTCAGCTTCGGAGCATTGCGCAATCGACCACGCAAGTGCATCACGCTTGATCACGACAGCCAGTGCTTCCCGCCTGGCTGCAGTGAGTTTTTTTGAGTCGCGCAAACCTTCGATAAGTTTGTCGGGATCAAATATGACTGCGGCAGCAAATACCGGCCCGGCCAACGGACCACGTCCGGCCTCGTCCACACCGCATATGACTTCGCCCTTGTAATCAAACAAAGACTGAGAAAATTCAGGAGGTGACATGGGCAGACAATCGCTTTTAATTTGCTGCGCTTTGCGCCAACAGCTGCATGACGGCATGCGCGCCCTCTGATGCAGTATTGCTCATCAAATCATGGTGCATATCAATAAAACGACGACGCAAGCGATGACGATTGGGTTCACTCGACATTTGTGCCCACAACGCACTGGCTAGCGCATGCGGCGTAGCGCGATCTTGTAGCACCTCGGGCACCAGAAATTCTCCGGCTAAAATATTCGGCAAGCCCACCCAAGGCTGATACGCCATCAAACGTAAAATCTGCCAGCTTGCAGGATGCATACGATAACCAATTACCATCGGTTTTTTGAACAGCGCCACTTCCAATGTGGCCGTACCGCTGGCAACCAACACGGCAGTACTTGCCGCCAAAACTGTGTGGGACTGACCATCGACGATAGTCAGAGGCAGCTTTTGCAGGCGCGTAGGACCAATAATTTTTTCAAAATAAGCTCGCTGCACAGCACCAGCCATAGGCACGAAAATGCGCAGCCCGCGATCACGCTTGAGTAACAGCTCTGCCGCACCTATGAATGCGCTAGCGTTATATTTGATTTCAGATAAACGGCTGCCAGGAAGTATGGCAATTACACGGGTATCGTGACTTAGTCCCAGGGCATCTAACGCAGCATTTTGATCGGGCTCCATGGGTATGACTTCTGCCAGTGGGTGCCCGACATACGTGGCTGGTATACCCGCCTTGCGATAAATTTCCTCTTCAAAAGGAAAAATGACCAGCATATGTGACACTGCGCGCTTGATTTTTTTTATGCGGTTGCGGCGCCAGGCCCAGATTGATGGGCTGATGAAATGCATGGTGGGTATGCCAGCATCTTTTAACGCGATTTCCAGATCAAGATTGAAGTCGGGTGCATCAACTCCAATAAATACGGCAGGCCGCTCTTGCAGCAACTGCTCGCGCAACGCATCGCGTATGCCCTTGATTTCACGATAATGGGCCAGCACCTCAAAGAGGCCTCTGACGGAAAGCTTATCCATAGGGAAGTCAGAAACAAAGCCCTGCTCAGCCATTTGCGGCCCACCTATGCCGTGGAAATGCGCATCTGGCAGCATAGGCCTGAGACCGGAGAGCAGCCTAGCTGCGAGCATGTCGCCTGATGGCTCGCCAGCCACCATCGCCAGCGACAACTCAGCGGACGATGCCACGGGTAGCTTGTTCGAGGAATGTACGCATTTGACTGAGATGCGATGCAAATTCAGGCGCAGCTTTTTCTTCTGCTTCCAAAGCAAGTTTTGCGTCGTCTAGTGTCATGCCAGATTTATAAATCAATTTGTAAGCATGGCGTATCGCAGCAATTGCCTCGCGCGAGTAACCTCTGCGCTTTAAACCCTCTGTGTTGATACCATGCGCGGCGGCCGGATTACCTGACAAAATTACAAACGGCGGCACGTCTTGCGTAAGACTGGTGCTCATGCCCACCATGGCATGCGCACCAATTTTGCAGTACTGATGCACATTGGAGAAACCGCCCATGATGGCCCAATCCCCAACTTGTACATGACCAGCTAATTGCGCATTATTGGCGAAGATGGTGTGGTTGCCGATCTGACAGTCGTGCGCAAGATGCACATAGGCCATGATCCAGTTATCGTTGCCAAGTCGGGTTGTGCCAACATCTTGCACTGTGCCTCGATTAAAAGTGCAAAATTCTCTGATGGTGTTACGGTCACCAATCTCCAGCCGGGTAGGCTCGCCCTGATATTTTTTATCTTGCGGAGCAGCGCCTATGGAAGAAAATTGAAAAAATGTATTGTCCTGCCCAATTTTCGTATGCCCTTCTATCACGACATGCGGACCGACACGGGTGCCAGCGCCAATCACGACGTCAGCACCAACTATGCTGTAAGGGCCAATTTCGACACTGGCATCCAACGAGGCACTGGCGTCAACAATAGCGGTGGGATGAATCTTTGCCATGATTTTTTATTCTGATGTCTGAGGTGATTCAACTATGCTGCGCATGGTGCACATCAGCTCAGCTTCAACAGCAGTATGGCCATCTACTGTGGCCAATGCCTTGAATTTCCAGATACCACGCGACTGGCGTAATATTTCGACTTGCATCCTGATCTGGTCACCCGGTTCAACCGGACGCTTGAAGCGAGCCCCATCAATGCCAACGAAATACACCACTGCATTGGCGTCAGGCTTTTGACCCATGGTCAGAAACGCCAGCAGCGCAGCAGTCTGCGCAAGTGCCTCTATCATCAACACACCAGGCATCACAGGCTTGTGTGGAAAATGACCATTGAAAAACTCTTCATTGATCGTCACATTTTTGATTGCGGTAATGGATTTGCCGCTCTCCCAATCAAGTACACGATCGACTAACAATAATGGATAACGATGTGGCAGGTATTCTTTTATTTGGTTACTGTCCAGGCTTTTCATTTTAATTTTCGCCAACTTTCTGCAAAGATGAATTATTTTTTTCTGAATTTTTTTCTAAATTTATTTCTGATAATAACTTGATCGTTTTTTCAAGCTCGCGCAGCCTCTTGCGCATGGCATCAAGATTTCTGACAATCGCAGCAGATTTTTCCCAATCCGCATTTTTTGCCAACGGATAAAACCCGGTGTACTGCCCAGCTTCAAGTATGGAGCGCGAAACCAGACTGCCTGATGAAACATGCACTTTATCTGCAATGCGCAGATGTCCAAGTACCATCGCTGCGCCACCAAAAGTGCAATGGCTGCCAATTTTTGTGCTGCCCGCTACACCGACGCAACCGGCCATCGCAGTGTGCGCGCCGATGACGCAGTTGTGGCCTATCTGTATCTGATTATCGAGCTTTACACCGTCTTCAATGATGGTGCTATCCAGCGCGCCACGGTCTATGGTGGTGTTGCATCCGATTTCTACATCGTCACCAATTATCACGCCGCCAGTCTGCGGTATCTTTATCCATGCACCCTTGTCGTTTGCAAAGCCAAAGCCATCACCACCTATGACAGCGCCGGACTGAATAATGCCGCGCATACCTATGCTGCAGTTAGTTAAAAAACTGACATTGGGATGAAATACCGTTGCCTTTCCCAACCTGGCGCTACGACCGATAAAACAACCGGCACCGATTACGCAGTCTTCGCCTATCTCGGCACCGGCTTCTATCGTAACGTTTGGCCCTATGACAGCACTGCTGGCAACTATGGCATCTGGATGCACCACAGCAGAGGCATGCACACCGGGTACAACAGGTAAAGCATGTAATGCCTGAAAAAATTGTGCGGCTCTGGCGTAATAAGCGTAAGGATTTTGCGTAATCACAAAGGCGCCGTGATAAGTCTTCGAGACGACAGCGTGATCAAGTTCAGTCAAAATCAGCGCGCCAGCTGCTGATGAGCAAGCCTGTGCGCGCAACTTTGGATTGGACAGAAAGGTGATGTGCTGAGGACCTGCACCATCCAGCGCAGCCATGCCGGTGATGAGAATATCCGGATTGCCTATCAACTGCCCGCCCAAGCTTTCGACTAATTGGCCCAGTCGAGTGCTCATGGCGGTCACTCCGAATTATTTGTTAAGTGCTTTCAGCACTTTTTCGGTGATGTCGATACGCGGACTAGCGTAAACGGCTTCCTGGAAAATGATGTCGTATTTTTCAGCTTCGGCGATTTGCTTAATGACTTTATTGGCGCGCTCCAGTACAACCGCTAATTCTTCGTTACGGCGCTGGTTCAGATCTTCGCGAAATTCACGCTGGCGACGCTGGAAATCTTTGTCCATCTCAGCGAGCTCACGCTGACGCTTGCTGCGCTCTGCATCAGCTAAAACGGGGCCGTCTTTGTCGAGTTTTTCAGCGGTTGCTTTCAAACGATTTGCCAGCTCCTGCAAATCTTTTTCTCGCTTGGAAAATTCTAATTCCAGCTTGGCTGTGGCAGCCTTGGCGGGGGCAGCATCACGGAAAATACGCTCTGTGCTGACGAAACCGACTTTGAGTTCCTGCGCATAGGCAGAAAGTTGTACGCCAGCGATCAGTAAACAGCTGACAGACAATTTGATAATTTTTTTGAGTGCAAAATTCAATTCATTCTCCGAAACACAAAAATTCTATTATGCCATCTATACCTTGAAAATCTCACTAAAAGAAAGATCTGCAAGCACTAAAACCCAGTACCTAACTGAAACTGGAAGCGCTGGGTACGATCGAACGTCGATGGATTAAGCGGATAACCCAATGAGAGCTTCAAAGGACCTACAGGGGAAATCCAACTTATGCCAAGTCCGGTGCTGTAACGCATGTCGCCAAGAGAGAGTTTTTCGCCATTCTGAGGATTAAAAACCTGACCCGCATCAAAAAACGTAAACCAGCGCAAACTACGATCTACACCGCTGCCAGGAAATGGCAGTTGCAGCTCTGCGTTCATGATAATTCTGGCCTGACCACCGATAGGAAGGTTCAGCCCGCTGACTGAGGAGCTACCACTCGTGCCCGCTACAGACAGTGAACCTGCATAGTAGCCTCGTACTGAACCTATGCCACCAGCATAGTAATTTTTGAAAATCGGATATGCGCTACCACTTAAACCTGCGCCATAATTTATCTCGCCATTTAGCGCGAGCGTCGCTGAAGGAAATATCGGTATGGGCCAGAAATATTGATCCTGATAGGTAGTTCGGTAGTAAGTCGCTGAGCCAAACGGCGAAATTTCCAGATTTGCACGTTGATATCGGCCCTTGGACGGTATCAGCGCACTGTCACGACGGTCACGCTGCCAGGCTGTTGTAACGGGATATGCGGTGGTCTGTGCTTCACCCACGCCTGTACTGATACCCGCAAAATCTTTGACATACTCCAGATATCGGTCCGGACTATTAGTAAAAGTTTCTACTTTGGTATCTTCAATTCCTATACCAAAGAAAATACGGTCAGTTTCAGTAACCGGCACACCAAAGTTAACATTCGCACCTTTAGTCTGAACTCGGTAATCAGTCTGGCTAATCAGGTAGAAAGGCGGACGTGCGGTACGCAAAAATACTTCGTAAGTCCGGCTCACGCCATCCTCGGTGAAATAGGGGTTGGTATGCGATATGGCCACGGTACGAAATACCTTACTGGTGTTCACGCTAATACCGATATTGTTACCCGTACCGAAAGCATTAGCCTGATTGACAGAGCCTGTCAGTGTCAGCCTTTCGCTGCTTGAAAAACCTGCGCCTAGCATGATGTTGCCGGTCGGTTTTTCCGTTACACCTACATTCAAATCCACCTGATCGGGCGTACCTGGAACTTCTGCTGTGTCGATATTCGTGTCTGTAAAAAATCCCAGTCGACCCAGCCTGTCTTTCGACAGTCGTATCTTGTCTCCGTCATACCATGAGCTTTCATACTGCCTAAACTCGCGGCGTATGACTTCATCGCGCGTACGATCATTACCTGCAATATTTATTTTTCTGACGTAAATGCGCTTGCCCGGATCGATGAAAATTGTGAAGCTGACTTCATTTTTTACGCGATTGATTTCAGGACTGGCATTCACGTTGGCAAACGTATAGCCAAACACGCCCATACGTTCACTGATTTTTTTGGTGCTGGCCGTCATTTTTTCGCCAGAATACGGTTCGCCTTTTTTCAAAGTAACGAGCTTAGCCAGTTCTTCTTCGCGCCCCAGCATCTCACCTTCAAGCTTGATGTCGGCGATAGTAAATTTTTCGCCTTCATTAATATTGATGGTGACGTAAATATCTTTCTTGTCAGGGGTAATTGATACCTGAGTCGAGTCAATTTGCATCTCAAGATAGCCGCGGTTCAAATAATACGAACGCAGTGCCTCGATATCACCAGCAAGTTTTTGTTTGGAATATTGGTCAGCCTTGCTGTACCAGGTAAACCATCCGGAAGTTGATAGTTTGATTTGACCTAGCAGATCACCTTCATCAAACGCCTTGTTGCCTACGATATTGATTTGCTTGATACGTGCGACTTCACCTTCTTCCACAGCAAAGGTGACATTGACTCGATTTCGTTCTATGGGCGTAACTGTGGTCGTAATTTGCACTGCGTACAAACCGCGCGACAAATACTGACGCTTTAATTCTTGTTCGGCGCGATCTACCAGCGATTTATCAAGTATGCGCGATTCACCCAAACCAATTTCTTTGAGTGATTTTGTAAGCTGTACCTTATCGAATTCTTTAGTACCAGTAAACTCCACGGCAGCAATGGCCGGTCTTTCTTCCACCATCACGACCAACACATCGCCATCGGCTTCTATGCGCACGTCTTTGAAAAAACCAGTTGCATACAAAGCCTTGATTGCAGCAGCAGCTTTGTCATCCGAGAAAAAGTCACCGACACGCACAGGCAAATAGCTAAATACAGTACCAGCTTCAGTTCGCTGTATACCTTCTATACGAATGTCTTTGACAATAAATGATTCCACTGCTGCGGCCTGCCCCGCACATAGCGCGAAAACAGCAACAGCAATCATCCGACGAGGAAAAAACGACAGCGCATTGCGCTCAGAATCAAATTTCATCAGCTTAGCTTAGAGATATTATTTGCCAACCGGGCTGGTTCGGCAAAACTACGCATTCAAAAAATAAGACGCGCGATGTCATTAAATACTGCCACCGCCATCAGCGCCATCAACAGTCCCAGACCTGCGCGCTGGGCAATTTCACCAGCCCGTTTCGGAACAGGTCGCCCAGTTAAAAGTTCCAGCGAATAATACAACAAATGCCCCCCATCCAGAACTGGAATCGGTAGCAGGTTCATAACGCCCAGACTGATACTGATAAAGGCAATGAAGGAAAGAAAACTGATCGCACCTATGCGTGCCGTCTGACCGGCATAATCTGCAATGGTGATGGGGCCCGTAATATTTTTCAGTGAGGCCTCACCCATTATCATCTTGCCAAGCATGGTCAGGGTCATGCTTGATGTATCCCAGGTTTTTTTAGCAGCCAGCTGCAGCGCTGTTGGCAAACTCGCACTAACTGTTGTCATTTCTGCTGATGTATCGACCTGAGCGCGTATGCGACCCACCAGCTTGTCACCGGCGCGCTCAGCTTCGGGCACGACCGTCACACTAAATGGCTCAGTTCCCCGCACACCTGAGAGCAATAAGCTTTGTCCTGCAGCAGCCTGCAGACGTGCTACCAGCTCCATGCCATCTGCGATGGGGTCGCCGTTAATCGTCAAAATCAGATCGCCCGCCTGCAGTCCTGATCTGGCTGCTACGCCATCGGGTAAAATTTTCCCCAACCGTGCTTTGGGTCGAGCAAAATCCAGCCCCAGCTTTTCCATCAGATACTCATCGAGGTCTGCAGCAGTAAGCATAGTCAGCGGCAAATTAACAGCGATGATTTCCTGCCCACCACTGGCAACAGAGCGCGTAACGTCAAGTTGAGCAGGCTTGCCATCAATCGCAGCGTGCAGCAAATTCCAGCGCAGATCAGACCAGGAACGTACAACGCTGCTGTTTACGCCTGTAACCAGATCACCAGAACGCAAACCGGCGCGTTGCGCAACAGAGTTGTTTTCAACCGCAACCCGTGCAACCGGCTCGGGAATACCATGCGCATAAAGTCCTGCAAAAATCAGTATCGCCAGCAAAAAATTGGCAATCGGACCGGCTGCTACGATGGCAATACGTTTGGCAACATGCTGATGCGTGAATTCCCGCCGCAAGTCTTCCGCCGAGAGTTCGCCCAAATCCTCTTCGCGTGCGTCCAGCATTTTTACGTAACCGCCCAGAGGTAGTGCAGAAAGTGCCCATTCCGTTTGGTCTGGTCCGATACGCCGGGACCAAATTACCTTACCCAGACCCACAGAAAAGCGTATTACTTTTACGCCGCACCAGCGCGCAACAAGATAATGGCCGAGTTCATGCACGACCACTAGTACACCGAGTACAACAGCAAAAGCCAGCAAGGTTTGCAAAAATGCCATGTTCAGTTTGTATTCCGTTTTAGTTAGCCGCTCAGTTAGTCAATAAGTCACCAGCAAGTACGCGCGCAAGATGATCCTGCTCTAGTAACTCATCCAGATTTTTTACTCTAACAGA
>CAIVDH010000276.1 GCA_903904635.1 uncultured Burkholderiales bacterium
AGCGTTGGCAAATGCTGCGTTTGAAGCCAGAGCGCCTAAGGCGGCAACGACGAGCAATACACGTTTCATTTTTTTCTCCATAAATAAATGCGGCGAAATTTTACCTTGTTTGTAAATGCGATAAAGCAATTGCAGACTATCATCAGCCGGATTCAAATAAAAACCAGCGTTACATTCGCTCACAAAGCAATGCGGCTAATTTCAGCCTAAACCTCAATCCGCCTGTAAGGCTTAAGCTGCCATTCTTAATCCGTCATCTTCAATCTGTGACTGCGCCCTTACTTGCCGTCGACGCTAATTTGGCAAATTTAGCCAATACACCGCGCGTATAACGCGGCTTGGGTGCAACCCAGGCTGCACGGCGACGGGCTATCTCTTCATCCGGTACATTTAACTGTATCAATAACTTATGCGCATCTATGGTGACGGAATCGCCTTCATGCACCAAGCCTATGGTGCCACCAACGGCTGCTTCAGGCGCCACATGACCGACCACCATGCCCCAGGTGCCACCGGAGAAGCGACCATCTGTTACCAGCCCTACTGATTCACCCAGGCCTTTACCGATCAGCGCCGAGGTGGGCGCCAACATTTCAGGCATACCAGGCCCACCTTTTGGTCCGAGATAGCGCATTACTAATACATCACCGGGCTTAATCTTGTCTGCCAAGATAGCTTCCATAGCGGATGGTTCATCATCAAAAACACGAGCGGGGCCGGTTATGACGGGATTTTTCAGACCAGTGATTTTCGCCACACAACCTTCAGGTGAGAGATTACCTTTCAGAATAGCCAGATGTCCTTCTTTGTAGAGTGCTCGGTCCAGCGGACGAATGACATCCTGATCCGCACGCGGCACATCGGGTACGTGCGCGAGTTCTTCAGCTAAAGTCTTGCCTGTGATAGTGATGCAATCGCCATGTAAGAGCCCTGCATTGAGCAAGAGTTTCATCACTTGCGGAACGCCGCCTGCCTGATGTAAATCAGTGGCTACATATTCGCCTGAAGGTTTGAGGTTGCAGATGACGGGTATTTTTTTACGCATACGCTCAAAATCATCGATGGTCCATTCGACTTCGGCCGAATGCGCAATAGCCAGATAATGCAGTACTGCATTGGTGGAGCCACCCGTGGCCATAATGACGGCAACGGCATTTTCTATGGATTTGCGATTGATGATGTCGCGTGGCTTTAAATCATTCTTCACCGCTTCGACCAGCACGCGGGCTGATTGCGAAGCAGAACCAATTTTTTCATGGTCAGGGTTGGCCATGGTGGAGGAATACAGCAACGACATGCCCAATGCTTCAAATGAGGAAGACATGGTGTTGGCAGTAAACATGCCGCCGCAAGATCCGGTAGAAGGACAAGCATGCTGCTCGATTCCATCGAAATCTTCCTGCGACATGTTACCGGCTGTGAATTTACCCACTGCTTCAAAGGCAGAAACAATGGTCAGGTCTGTGCCTTTCCATTTGCCCGGCTTAATAGTGCCGCCATAAACATAAATACCCGGCACATTGGTACGGGCTAATGCAATCATCCCGGCCGGCATATTTTTGTCGCAACCGCCTATGACGATACAACCATCCAGCCACTGTCCATTAACACAGGTCTCGATACTGTCAGCAATCACTTCGCGGCTGATCAGGGAATATTTCATGCCTTCCGTGCCCATGGACATGCCGTCTGAAATAGTCGGTGTGCCAAATACCTGCGGATTGGCGCCGGCTTCTTTGGTGGCCACAATGGCAATATCAGCAAGTTTTTGCAGGCCAGAGTTACATGGCGTGATAGTCGAGTGACCATTCGCGATACCTATCATGGGCTTATCGAAATCAGCCTTTTCATAGCCCATTGCGTAATACATCGCGCGGTTTGGGCTGCGTGCTACGCCTTGCGTAATATTTTTTGATCGACGATTCGCTGCCATGGTGTCTCCTGTATGCCCGCTTGGGCGAAAAAACTCCTACAGTGCCTTGCGCCAAGGCCTGTGTCAAATATATGATTAGGTCATTATTAATACATTTTGGATATAAATAGAATTCATGGTGAACACATGGCTTTAGATTTGCGCTCACTGCGTTATTTTGTCACCGTAGCTGAAGAAATGCACTTTGGCCGCGCGGCTATGCGTTTGCATATGACGCAGCCGCCGCTGTCGCAAAGCATACAGGCACTGGAAGCTGAGCTGGGCTGTAGTCTGTTCGCCCGCACCAAACGCAGCGTGGCACTGACCTCCGCTGGCAAAGCCTTAATGCCTGAGGCACAACGGCTGCTATTGCAGGCTGATGGCTTGGCTGCGCTGGTGCAGCGCGCAGCAGCGGGGGAATCAGGCAGGCTGGCACTGGCTTTTGTTTCAAGCGCAGACTACAGCGTATTACCTTCGGCATTACGTGAATTTCGCGCCGCTTATCCGGCGGTGCAAATCGATTTGCATGAAACCACCAGCGATCTGCAATACGATCACCTGGCCGCCGGCAGCATCGATCTGGGCATATTGATTCCTCCCGTCCCAGACAAACTCAAATCTGAGCTGGATTATTTTCCCGTACTGCGCGAGCCACTGGTGCTGGCTATACCGGAGGGCAGTAAAGTCGGCACAGGAAATAAAAAAATCTCGTTAAAAAATTGTCATGACCTGCCGTTGATTATTTTTCCGCGCAAACTGGCACCAGCATTCCATGATCAGATACTGGGCTGCTTTCGCGATGCGGGCGTGACCCCGCACATAGGACAAGAGGCGATACAAATGCAGACTATCGTCGGACTCGTTTCAGCCGGCATGGGCATCGCGCTTGTGCCACAATCCGTATCGAACCTGAAACGGCCGGGCGTGGAATATCGGGCCCTGAAAGAAGCCAGCCCGCTAGTAGAAATAGGCCTGGCATGGCGCAAAGATAATACTTCACCGGTACTGCGCGCCTTTCTTAAACTTATGAAAAAGAGAAACTGAATGTTGATACATCCAATGCCAGACCCGATCGCCATCGCCATTGGCCCACTGGCAATACGCTGGTATGGGCTGATGTATCTGACCGCTTTTGGTCTGTTCATTTTGCTGGGGCATCTGCGCGTTAAACAGCCGCATATTGCTGCTGCAGGCTGGAGCAAAGCGAATGTGGAAGATATGCTGGTCTACGGCGTGCTTGGTGTAATCATCGGTGGCCGACTGGGTGAGGTGCTGTTCTACCATGCTGATTATTATCTGATGCATCCGTTAGAAATCTTCGCAGTTTGGAAAGGTGGCATGTCATTTCATGGCGGCTTTATCGGTGTGCTGGTAGCCATGGCAATATGGGGCAAAAAACATGGCCACAAACTCATGGATGTGATGGACTTTATCGCGCCATTGGTTCCGCTGGGTTATGCAGCCGGTCGCATCGGCAACTTCATTAATGCTGAACTGCCCGGCCGTGTAGCTGATGCGAATCTGCCATGGGCGATGATCTGGCCTAATGTCGATGCGCTGCCGCGTCATCCTTCACCAATTTATCAGGCGTTAATTGATGGTGTGCTGCTGTTCATTGTGCTGTGGGTTTTCTCACGCAAACCACGACCCAGGCTGGCAGTTAGTGGCTTGTTCGCATTGGGCTATGGCTGCGCACGCTTTTTTACTGAGTATTTCCGCATACCTGATTACGAAGTCAATCTGAGTGGCTGGATAATTTCTGCAGGGCAGATGCTCTCTTTACCTATGATTGCATTTGGTCTTTTCCTGCTATTCAGGGCTTATAAAAAACCCTCAGCTGCCATGACGACATGAACGCCAATCTCTACACCTTATTTCAATCGCGCTTCCCGCAAAATCTGGATGATTGCTGGCTGGAGACGGAAGACGCGCAGTATTACAGCTGGCGTGATCTGGAACGTGGTACGGCTAAGTTTGCCAATCTGTTTACTAGCCTAAATCTTCCAGCCGGATCGCGCATTGCCGCGCAAGTAGAAAAATCAGCCGAAGCACTCATGCTGTATCTGGCCACAGTGCGCGCAGGTTTTGTGTATCTGCCGCTGAATACCGCCTATCGCAGTGCTGAAATGGCTTATTTCATAGCCAATGCTGCGCCTGCTGTAGTGGTGTGTTCACCAAAAAATTTCGGTTGGGTGTCGCAGCTGGCGTTTAAATCAGGTACGCAACATGTGTTTACGCTAGACGAACCGCATGAAGGTAAAAACAGTGGCTCGCTGTTATCGAGGGCATTGCATCAAAGCGATAATTTTGTCACGGTAGAAAAAAACCCTGATGAACTCGCAGCGATACTTTATACATCAGGCACCACGGGTCGCAGCAAAGGTGCCATGCTCACCCATGGCAATCTGGCTTCAAATATCAAGGTTCTGCATCAATACTGGCAATGGCGCAAAGGCGATGTGCTGCTGCATGCGCTGCCGCTGTTTCATATACATGGACTATTCGTTGCTGCGCATGGCGCACTGATGAACGGCAGCAAAATGATTTTCCTCTCCAAGTTCGATAGCCATACCGTTATGCCTCATCTTGCGCGCAGCACGGTATTTATGGGCGTGCCGACTTATTATGTGCGTCTGCTTGCTGATGCTGCATTTAATAAAGCGGCATGCGCGAGTATAAGACTGTTTATTTCTGGTTCTGCGCCACTGCTGAGTGAAACATTTCGTGAATTCACAGCCAGGACTGGTCACACGATACTGGAACGTTATGGCATGAGCGAAACGGCGATGCTGACTTCTAATCCTTATGAAGGCGTGCGTAAAGCAGGCACTGTCGGCTTGCCCTTACCAGAGATACTTGTACGGGTAACGAATGCAGAGGGAAAAATTTGTGCGCAAGATGAAATCGGTGAAATACAAGTACAAGGACCGAATGTATTTTCCGGCTACTGGCAAATGCCTGAAAAAACAGCAGAAGAATTTACGGCTGATGGGTATTTCAAAACAGGGGATGTCGGCGGCTTTGATGCAGATGGTTATCTCTCAATAGTCGGTCGTAGTAAAGA
>CAIVDH010000277.1 GCA_903904635.1 uncultured Burkholderiales bacterium
CGGAGCATAAACCATTCCGTTCGATTTTCCTTATTTAGCCCACCACAGTAAGCCATGCGCCATCACGCCAACTCCGAACACCCCGCGCCGGCCAATCAGGCTACACGCAACGACTGGGGCACTTTAAAGACGCTGCTGCCTTATTTGTGGGCTTACAAATGGCGTGTGCTACTGGCATTAATCTGTCTGGTCGGCGCAAAAGTCGCCAACGTAGGCATACCACTGGTATTAAAAGAATTGATTGATGGACTCACCATCACCCCCGAGCGACCAGCAAGCATGCTGGTGTTGCCTATGAGTGTATTGGTGGCTTACGGCTTGCTGCGACTATCCACCACCGTATTTACCGAACTACGTGAATTCTTTTTTGCCAAAGTTACGCAGCGCGCTGTTCGAACAATTGCGCTCAAAGTATTTCGTCATTTGCATGCGCTGTCACTCAGATTTCATTTAAATCGTCAGACCGGTGGCATAACCCGCGACATAGAACGTGGCACACGGGGGATTTCCTCGCTGGTGTCCTATACGCTATTCAGCATCTTGCCCACCTTAGTTGAAATCACGTTGGTACTAGGCTATCTGGCACTGCAATACGATATCTGGTTTTCGCTCATCACCCTAACCGCATTAGTGATCTACGTCACATTCACCGTCATGGTCACTGAATGGCGCACGCATTTTCGGCGCACCATGAATGAGCTCGATTCCAAAGCCAATACCAAAGCCATTGATTCTTTGCTCAATTATGAAACCGTAAAATATTTCGGCAATGAAGACTATGAAGCCCATCGCTATGACGAAGGTTTAAAACGTTTTGAAACTGCGGCAGTACGTTCGCAAACATCGCTGACACTGCTCAACACAGGCCAGTCGCTCATCATTGCCTCAGCCGTTACACTCATACTCTGGCGCGCAACGCTAGGTGTGATTAGTGGCACATTGACGCTCGGTGACTTGGTGCTGGTCAATGCGTTCATGATTCAGTTATATATACCGCTTAATTTTCTTGGTGTGATTTATCGCGAAATAAAGCAAAGCATGGCGGACATGGAAAAAATGTTTACCTTGTTAGACCAGCATCGCGAAGTGGCAGATGCACCCGCAGCACAAGCGCTTGTGGTTCAACATGCAGAAGTACAATTTTCACATGTTGATTTCAGCTATGAAGCCAAGCGCCAGATTTTATTTGATGTAGATTTTACAATCACTGCCGGCACTACCACGGCAGTTGTCGGTCATAGCGGCTCAGGCAAATCGACACTGGCGCGTCTGCTGTTTCGTTTTTATGACGTAAATGCCGGTGCCATCAAGATAGACGGACAAGATATACGCAATATAACGCAGATATCCCTGCGCACTGCCATCGGTATCGTGCCGCAAGATACGGTACTATTTAATGACAGCATCGCCTATAACATTGGCTATGGTCGGCCCGGTGCCACACAAGAGGAAATCATCGCAGCAGCTCGCGCTGCCTATATTCACGACTTTATTGTCAGTTTGCCGGATGGTTATGAAACCTCAGTGGGTGAACGCGGATTAAAATTATCTGGTGGTGAAAAACAACGCGTTGCCATTGCCCGCACATTACTGAAAAATCCTGCCATTCTGATATTTGATGAAGCTACTTCTGCGTTGGATTCACGTGCTGAACAGGCCATACAGGCGCAATTAAAAGAGATTGCCCGCAACCGTACTACCTTGGTGATCGCCCACCGGCTATCCACCATCGCCGACGCGCAGCAGATACTGGTGATGGATCATGGTCGGATTATTGAGCGTGGCAATCATGTACAACTATTAGCAGCGCAGGGTGCTTATGCGCAAATGTGGGAGCGTCAGCAGGCACGACAGGAAGAGGCGAGTGGTGAGCAGTTGTCTGCTTAGTTGTCAACTTAGCAGTCAACTGAGGTGCCCACATAAGCCACGATCATAATTAACTATTATCGAGCAAAATCTTTCAACTGCACTCGCTTGCCAGTCTCTTAAAATAACACTTTAGTCAAAATACAGACCCGCGCCATGAACCACAAAGAATTGCTAACTGCTAGCTTTCAAGCCGCCGTAGCCGCTGCTGATCCACTCAAAATCGTCGCAACCCATCTGCCATCGCCACCCAAAGGCAAAACATTAGTGGTTGGCGCTGGCAAAGCGGCAGCCAGTATGGCGCGCGCTGTTGAACAGGCCTGGCCAGCCTCACAGCCGCTGGAAGGATTGGTCGTAACGCGTTATGCGCATGGCATGGATACTGACAGGATCAAAGTAGTAGAAGCCAGCCATCCGGTGCCAGATGGTGCCGGTGCAGTCGCTGCAGCTGAAATTCTGGCACTTGTATCTGAACTCACGCCTGATGATCATTTAATTGCACTAGTTTCAGGTGGTGGCTCAAGTTTGTTATCGCTGCCTGTTGCTAGCATTTCCATGGCTGACCTCAAGACAGTCACCGCAGACTTATTGAAATCTGGTGCGCCCATTACGGAAATGAACATCGTCAGAAAACATCTATCGCGCATACAAGGCGGGCGTCTTGCCGCTGCCTGTAAAGCACCAGTCACCACATTAATCATCAGCGATGTAACGGGTGACGATCCCAGCGCCATTGCTTCAGGTCCGACCTGCGCCGATCCCAGCACCTACAGCGATGCACTAGCCATACTAGCGCGATTTAAAATTGCCGCTCCCGCATCAGTCATTACCCACTTAGAAGCGGGTGCAGCCGGCAAAATTGATGAGACGCCTAAACCCGGCGATAGCGTATTCACAAAAGTCAGCAACACCGTCATCGCAACGGCGCATCAAAGCCTGCAAGCGGCTGCTGATTTTTTTCGCGCGCACGATATTACCCCGGTCGTGTTGGGCGATACGGTGACAGGTGAGGCAACCGAAGTGGCAAAAGTGTACGCTGCACTCGCACGTGAAATTCGCAACCATGCGCAGCCATTTCGCCCACCAGTGGCACTCATCTCTGGTGGTGAATGTACCGTTACCGTTAAAGGCAATGGACGTGGCGGACGTTGTGCCGAGTTTCTTACTTCGCTGGCTGTAGAGCTTGCCGGCATGCCCGACATCTATGCGCTGGCTGCTGACACCGATGGTATTGATGGCACCGAAGACAATGCCGGTGCGCTGCTGTTTCCAGATAGCGCTGCGCGCGCAGCGGCATTAGGCATTAACGCCCTAAGCCTGTTGGAAAATAATGATGGCTATAGTTATTTTTCCGCGCTGGGCGATTTACTCGTGACCGGACCTACGCGCACCAACGTCAATGACTATCGCGTCATTCTCATCCTGTAAAATCTTCTCGTTAATATTTATCCACTAACATCATACAAGCCCAACGCCATGGACAATCCGGTAACGCCTTCTACACTGACCCTCACCAGACCGGATGACTGGCATTTGCATCTGCGCGACGGCAATATTCTTGCAGATGCACTGCCTCACACTGCGCGCCAATTTGCTCGCGCCATAGTCATGCCTAATCTCAGGCCGCCCGTTACCACAACAGCAATGGCTGCAGCTTACCGTGATCGCATACTCGCAGCGTTGCCAGCAGGCGTGCAGTTTGAGCCACTAATGGTGCTCTACCTGACTGACAACACAACGGCAGATGAAATTCGCCGTGCATCATCTAGCGGTTTTGTACATGGCGTAAAACTCTATCCGGCTGGTGCAACAACGAATTCAGATGCCGGCGTCACTGATTTAAAGCACTGCATGCTGGCGCTGGAGGCTATGCAAGAGTTAGGTATGCCTTTGCTGCTACATGGCGAAGTTACAGATGCAGATATTGATGTGTTTGATCGCGAAGCTGTTTTTATTGATCGTATTTTGCAGCCGCTACGTACAAATTTACCGCAACTAAAAATAATTTTTGAACACATCACAACAAAAGATGCGGCCCAATATGTAAGCGATGCCCCTGGGCCAATTGCCGCCACCATCACTGCTCATCATTTGCTCTACAACCGTAATGCAATCTTCAAGGGCGGTATACGTCCGCATTACTATTGTCTGCCGATACTGAAACGTGAAAATCACCGACAGGCATTGTTGAAAGCGGCCACATCAGGTAGCCCGAGATTTTTTCTGGGTACAGATTCAGCACCTCATCCCAAAGGCTTGAAAGAACACGCGTGTGGCTGCGCGGGTTGCTATACAGCGCTGCATGCAATGGAATTGTATGCGCAGGCATTTGAAGAAGTGGGCGCATTGGAAAAACTGGAAGCCTTTGCAAGTTTCTATGGCCCTGATTTTTATGGATTGCCTCGCAATCATGGTCAGGTCACTTTGCAGCGGCAACCATGGACCATACCCGATGAACTGCCCATAGGCGATACCACGCTGGTGCCTTTAGATGCAGGCCAGGTTCTTAATTGGAAGCTGATCTGAAATCAGTTATTCATGATTGAAAATGGTTTTGCTAGCAGCATAGAATGGCATCGGCCTTGGTTGGAACCCATACGCGATCTGGCCTCGCCGATCCTATCCCAGCATGAATGGTTCATAGCCGTTAATGAAGCAGTGCAGCAGCAAGAGCTAACCAATGCAAACGATCAGCCCATACATTTTGTACAACAGCAAACTTTGCCGGTAGGCGTAGCCTATGAGTCGCATATCTATGCTACTGGCGCTGTTCCC
>CAIVDH010000278.1 GCA_903904635.1 uncultured Burkholderiales bacterium
GGCTACAAGCTCAAGCTCAACTCCTATGATCTCGGTGTTGATATCGAACTCAATGATGCGATACAACGCATACGCTTTGAACATCCTGAAGTGCGCACGGTAGTCATGACTGGCGGTCGTGATCGGATTTTCTGTTCAGGCGCAAATATTTTCATGCTCGGTAAATCTTCCCATGCATGGAAAGTCAATTTCTGTAAATTCACCAATGAGACCCGTAACGGACTCGAAGATTCCAGCGCGCATTCAGGCTTGAAATTCATTGCCGCCGTCAATGGCGCTTGCGCTGGTGGTGGTTATGAATTGGCCGCAGCGTGCGATGAAATTATTTTGGTGGATGACCGTTCTTCTTCGGTGAGTTTGCCTGAAGTGCCGCTGTTGGGTGTGTTGCCGGGCACGGGCGGCCTCACGCGCCTGACGGACAAACGCAAAGTGCGTCATGACCACGCCGATATATTCTGTACCACTTCCGAAGGCGTACGCGGTGCGCGTGCCAAAGAATGGAAGCTGGTTGATGAAGTAGCCAAGCCGGCTGATTTTGCGCAAATAGTGCGTGAGCATGCGCTGGCATTAGCGGCCAACAGCGACCGTCCTGCCGATGGCAAGGGCGTGAAATTCACGCCGCTGTCTCGCAGCGTGACTGAGGATGCGATAGCGTATGAATTTGTCACGATTAAATTTGATCGTAAAGCACGTCATGCCACGCTGACTGTGCATGCGCCTAAAGCACAGCAGCCTACCGATATCACTGGTATCGAAGCCGCTGGTATCACATGGTGGCCGCTACAGATGGTGCGCGAATTAGATAACGCGATTTTGCATTTGCGCACCAACGAAACCACTATCGGCACGTGGCTGTTAAAAACAGCGGGCGATGCCCAAGCTGTATTGGATGCAGATGCTACCCTGATCAAGCATCAATCACATTGGCTGGTACGCGAAACCATAGGCATGATGCGCCGCACCTTTGCGCGGCTTGATGTCTCTTCGCGCAGCATGTTTGCGTTGATTGATGAAGGCTCTTGTTTTGCTGGCACGCTGGCCGAGCTGGCCTTTGCTGCAGATCGCAGCTATATGCTGGCCTTGCCGGACGCACCGGATCAGGCACCACATATCACGCTCTCAGAAATGAATTTTGGTGTGCTGCCCATGATCACCGGGCAATCGCGTCTGGCGCGTCGTTTTTATGAAGATCAAACCACACTCGATGCAGTGCATGCTTTACTAGGCAAACCGCTGGATGCGGACGCCGCAATGGCAGCGGGTCTGATTACATCCAACCCTGACGATATCGACTGGACGGATGAAATTCGCATGGTGCTGGAAGAGCGCGCCAGCATGTCGCCAGATGCACTGACCGGACTGGAAGCGAATTTACGTTTCAATGGCAAAGAAAATATGGCGACGCGTATTTTTGGACGCCTGTCTGCCTGGCAGAACTGGATTTTCATACGCCCGAATGCGGTCGGTGAATCTGGTGCGTTAAAAGTTTACGGCAGTGGTAACAAGGCAAAATTTGATTTCGGTCGTGTTTGATTTTTATATAAATAATTTATCTATACATACAGAGGACGCATCGTGAGCTCAATTAATTACAGCGAAAAAATTCCGAACAACGTTAATCTTTCAGAAGACCGTACATTGCAGCGCGCTTTGGAACACTGGCAGCCAAATTATCTGAACTGGTGGCAGGACATGGGTCCGGACGGATCGCATGGCTATGATGTTTATCTGCGCACTGCAATTAACACCACACCAGAAGGCTGGGCACAATTTGGTCATGTAAAAATGCCTGACTATCGTTGGGGTATTTTTCTGGCGCAGCAAGACCAGGACCGCAAAGTGAATTTCGGTGAAAACAAAGGCATGGATGCCTGGCAGGATGTACCTGGCGAACATCGCGCCAATCTGCGCCGTATCATCGTCACACAAGGCGATACCGAGCCAGCATCAGTAGAGCAGCAGCGTCATCTGGGCTTAACTGCACCATCACAATATGACTTGCGCAATCTGTTTCAGATTAACGTAGAAGAAGGCCGTCATTTGTGGGCGATGGTGTATTTGCTGCATAAATATTTTGGTCGTGATGGTCGCGAGGAAGCTGAAGCACTGTTGCAGCGTAATTCAGGCGATGCAGACAAGCCGCGCATATTGGAAGCATTCAATGAAGAGACGCCGGACTGGCTGGCTTTTTATATGTTCACGTATTTCACGGACCGCGATGGTAAGTTTCAATTGAATGCGCTGGCTGAATCCGGCTTTGATCCGCTCTCACGTACCTGCCGTTTTATGTTGACTGAAGAAGCGCATCATA
>CAIVDH010000279.1 GCA_903904635.1 uncultured Burkholderiales bacterium
AGTTAGCGAATCAACCAAGTTCACCTTGCCGGAGCAGGACGAAGCCAATAACACCTGCAGCAAGTGAAGGCGGGATATTCTCCACACTGATATTACGCTCCTCTGCGGCTCGCGCCACCCGGATACACGCCGCCATAATCGGCTCACGCTTCTGCCGACTAATTGCCAACTTGCTGAGTGGTACTTCAATGTAGTCCTCTGCATGAGTTGTGGTCATCTTTGCCGGGACCGCTGCAGCCTCCGACTTCTTCTTCATCTGTGCAAGCGTCAGTACTTCCAGTGAGTACTTCAGCGCCTTCGTAAATGTGCTTGTGCTGATGTTGAACATTATCGCCAGCTCCGTGTGCTTACGCGGAGACTTGGCCTGCTTCAAGACCATGTACATACATGATGCAAGAATGGCGTCGCGACTCAGGCCACGACGATCACAGAGCTCATGAATCTTCAGAAACATATCCTTAATGTCGTCCAGAATGCTGTTTCCAATTCCGTGATTCGTCGCAATAAGCTGCAGCCGCTCATAGACCTGCAACAGCGATCGCTCTTTGTATGGCATCGCATTCCATGTGTGAAACTTGCGAATGCGATACATTGTCTTTGCATTACCCCGACCATTCAAGATGACGGTGCCAAGCGATGACTCTGGTAGCCGATGATCCTGCGGCGGACCAATGCGGCATGGATCCGCTCCACGATCCTCGTTCGCGAAGAAACGGTATTCTGCACCCATATCAAATCCCTTCTCCAAAACAGTACCACAGTTTTGGCAAAGGAAGACCTCCTCAAATATGCGCTTTTCCGAGCCACAGGAACAGGCCGCCGATTGCATCTTTAGCTCCGAACGAAGCCATTGATCCAGTTCATCAGCGGCTGAACCGCACCCAGGTCGTGATTCACCACAGGCCGCAAATAATTCTGACATGACGGCTCTTGACTTTTAGTGGTTAAATTGTTTAGCTTATTTAACGCACTAATCTGCCTCAATTTTTCTGGAGCCTAAGCGATGGAAAAATTTGTTTGATGACTGCAAAGGAATACAATTTTTCACCCTACCATTAGATGGACTTATTTGGTTCAAATATTGCTGATAGGATCTTTGGGCCAAATGCTTCGGGCTCACAAATAGGTCTTGAAAATCGTAGTGATATTTTACCGACACAGGTTCCTAAAGGTATGGACTTCCTCGGCCCCAATTACAATTATGGTGATGAGGTTTTTCGCCCAAAGTCGGTCGGCGTTAGGCGAGATGACACCTTTGACTCCGTGACTGATGCCGTCAAAGGTATGGCATATTATATGGATACCATCGCCTTCGGCCAAAGCAGTAATTTTTTGACTAAAAATTTGCCATTCAAACATTATGGTGTCAACTACTTCATCAAAACAGGCGCCAAATGTAGCAATGGCGCAGATATGAATCAATATATAGAACTCATCCCTAAAGGTGATGCATTTGGAAAAAATATTGGGAAAGCCGTTGCTGAGATGGGCGCCACAGAGTTGCGGGGCTTAGCACCAGGTATCGTGGAAGACGCGAAGGCGGCCATGAATCCCATGCCACTTTTTGGTGCATTGATGGGCAGCGGCTATCCACGTTGCAAATTGGCGACAATGCCGGTCGGTGATGAATATGGATACATTAAAAGTGAGGAGACGGGAGATTATTGGGTTGAAGATCCAAGTACAGTAGTTCAATGCTCCAAAAGCCCAGATGGTACATGGTCGACAAATAACCAAAAATGGGTTGAACTTAATAGTGCATCTCCACCATCGCCTAATAATCCTCTTCGTCCATGCCAGACCCGTTATGTTCTTGATACAATGGTTGACAAAGGGATATGGGATGCCGACAAGAAAACTATGAATCCTGACGGCACACCGGCCGTTCAGACAACAGAAGGCTTTGCACCTGACGATAATCGCGTCCTTTACTCCATCCTCGCCACACTAATTGTCGCTAATATTTGGGCTTTGAGTCGGCGCTGAGTGGAGCACCTAGTGAAAATGCATACAAAGCGCAGCAAACTCTACATCCAGATTTTTACTGCTCTGCAAATTAATCTTGTCCTGCGACGTTTTAATTGTCAACGTCCAGATCGGCGCCTCTGCAGTTCCCTCCCTCTTGAGCGCCACATGCTGAATAATCTTATACGGAAAAAAGAATAGCTGTGTTCCAGCCGATACTGATATACCGGCTGGAAATTGCTTTATTTCTAGTGCTGACATTGCCCATTACATATATTATAGTGCCAAACTCTTAGGTGGGTAGCTGCATTAGCAGAAAAACGAGCCATGCTCATTTTTCTGCTTTACCCCACACCCCTAGCTGCTCCGCGTAAACTTAGGTGGGTAGCTGCG
>CAIVDH010000280.1 GCA_903904635.1 uncultured Burkholderiales bacterium
CCGGCATCCATCAGAATTTGTGCAAACGCCTTAATACGCGGCATGGCCGAACGATACAAGCCAGATTCAGGAAACGGGTTAAAAGGAATCAGATTAAATTTGCAAGATAAACTGGAAACCAGCGCAACAAGTTCACGCGCATGCGCGTCCGTGTCATTCACACCATCAAGCATGCAGTATTCAAGCGTGACAAAATCTCTGGGCGCAAATTCAAGGTAGCGCACACACGCAGCCAGCAATTCGCTCAAAGGATATTTTTTATTCAATGGCACCAGGCTATCACGCAGCTTGTCATTGGACGCATGCAAAGAAACAGCGAGCGCCACCGGGCAATCCTGTCCCAGCTTATCGATCATGGGCACAACGCCACTGGTCGACAACGTCACGCGACGGCGTGAGAGACCATAAGCGTTATCGTCCAACATCATTTTTAACGCAACCACCGTCGGCTCATAGTTGAGCAAGGGCTCGCCCATGCCCATCATCACGACATTGGTAATCTGACGCTCACCCTTGGGACCGCCTTCTATGCCTTTGCTGCGGCGTAATTCGAACTCTGCCATCCAGAGCTGACCGATAATCTCGGCAACGCTGAGATTACGCGAAAAGCCCTGCTTGCCTGTAGAACAAAACCGGCAGTTAACCGCGCAACCAGCTTGAGTGGAAATACACAAGGTGCCGCGATTTTCTTCAGGAATAAATACCGTTTCCACCGCATTGCCATTACCCACATCTATTAGCCACTTGCGTGTACCGTCGGAGGAAATATGATCACTAATAACGGTAGGTGCAGCAACGATGGCTCTGGTCTTGAGCTTGTCCCGCAACGACTTTGCCAGGTCTGTCATTGCATCAAAATCACTGGCGCCGAACTGATGTATCCAGCGTTGCAATTGCTTTGCACGAAACGGCTTCTCACCAAGCTCGCCACACCAGGTGACGAGCCCTTCAGGATCAAGGTCCAGCAAATTAATTGGTGCCGTCATGACATTACTTTATGCAATCGTTCAGGCCATGGCTTGCGCAATAAAATCATCGCAAGTCATGGATAAACGATGCTGTAATTAGCGCGAGTAGACGTTTAGCGCCGGGAAAAAATAATTAATTTCAACTTTAGCTGTCTCAGCCGCATCTGAACCATGCACTGCATTGGCATCGATAGAATCTGCAAAATCAGCACGTATCGTACCTTTTTCTGCTTTCTTAGGATCGGTAGCGCCCATTAGATCACGATGCTTCAAAATCGCATTTTCACCTTCCAGAGCCTGGACTATCACCGGACCGGAAATCATGAAGTCGACCAGATCTTTGAAGAAAGGACGCTCGCGGTGTACCGCGTAAAAACCTTCAGCTTCAGCACGCGAAAGATGCATCATGCGTGCAGCGATGATTTTTAGGCCAGCGCCTTCAAAGCGCGAATAAATCTGACCAATTACGTTCTTTGCGACTGCATCTGGTTTAATGATCGACAGGGTGCGCTCGATTGCCATCTGTAAAAACTCCAATAAAAATAAGGGGTTAGGAAACTGTGTACTATATCTGGTTAGCCTTAGATTCTAGCATGAAAGCCCTCTCAAATGGCTTAGGTTAAGACTTACTCCGGCAAACGACTCTTGCAATTTAGAGTAGACTAAATGCTGCAAAGTCAGATAAATTATGTTTTTGGCAGCATTGTTGTTGTCTTATATGCTACACCGCTATTAAAACTTATCAGGAGGCTCTATGAATCAACCCTTTCAACCTGCCTACGGCATATCGACTGATAGCTCCGCAATACGTCATCGCGTACTACGTAATACGTATTGGCTGCTCGCACTGTCGATGATTCCCACAGTGCTGGGTGCCTGGCTAGGCGTACAGATGAAACTGACCTTTTTTGCCGGCAGCCCGATGATAGGCTTCATTGTTTTTATGGCCATTGCGTTCGGATTTTTTTACGCAATTGAAAAAACCAAACATTCAGCAATCGGCGTGGCGGTTTTGCTGGGTTTCACTTTTTTCATGGGGTTAATGCTGTCCAGACTGATCGGACACATACTAAATTTCTCAAATGGTGCATCACTGATCATGACTGCCTTCGGCGGCACGGCAGTCATATTCGCAGTCATGGCAAGCGTTGCAACCACCAGCAAGCGTGATTTTTCAGGCATGTCCAGCTGGCTATTTGCCGGCGTCATGGTCATCTTGCTAGCTGGGGTAGCAAATATATTTTTACAAATGCCTTTGCTGCAAGTTGTAATCTCAGCTATCGCTGTTGTGATTTTTTCTGCCTACATACTCTATGATGTACAACGCATTATCAACGGTGGCGAGACTAACTACATCTCAGCAACGCTGGCGATTTACCTTGACCTTTACAATGTTTTTGTACACTTGCTGTCATTGCTGGGCATTATGGGTGGTGAGCGCGATTAACTGACGGATAGTGCAATATTAAAATGCCGGCAATTAGCCGGCATTTTTTATGGACAGACCAGACTGTGAGCCTGTCAGCAGCTTATCAATAAGCTTGCACGCAATACCGTTTTCAATACTTTGCCATAATTATTTTTGGGCAGCTCACTAACAAAATAATACTCACGCGGTCGTTTAAATCGTGCAATATTTTCTAGCAAAAGCTGATCCAGTTGATCCGAATTTACCTGCATGCCGTCTCGCAGCACAATAAACGCAACCGGCACCTCGCCCCAGTCGGTGTCCCGTTTACCAATCACCGCGCACTCCATCACATTTGGGTCACGCAACAAAATCTCTTCAATCTCGCGCGGATAAATATTACTACCACCACTAATAATCAAATCTTTGGATCGGTCATGCAGCGTCAGTAAGCCGTCTTCGTGCATGACTCCGATATCTCCGGTACGCAACCAACCCTGATTGATCGCAGCATCGGTTGCGCTTTTATCGCCCCAATAGCCCATCATCACGCAATCACTACGCGTGACCACTTCGCCAACTACGCCTGATGGCAAAAAATCACCGGCTTCATTCATAATTTTTACCTCAGTACCTGAGCGTGCATAGCCGACAGATCCCAAGCGCAAAAGTCTGCCATCCATATCATCGTCCAGATGCAAATGTTTGGACAATCCAGTAATCGTCATAGGCGATTCACCCTGCCCGTATAGCTGATAAAGCCTGGGGCCAAATACCGCCAATGCCTCTTCAAGATCAGCCACATACATAGGCGCACCGCCATATTGCAGACACTTGATATTTTCAGGCCGCATAGCTCCAACTGCATCGCTGTGAATCAACCTCGTTACCATGGTCGGCGCAGCAAACATCGAAACGGAAGCATGATGATTAATACAAGCGATGACTTCTTCTGGTTGAAAACTGCTCAGAATAATCTGATGACCGCCAGCCAAAATATGCG
>CAIVDH010000281.1 GCA_903904635.1 uncultured Burkholderiales bacterium
ATATGGCGTAGGTAGCAACGGCGCTCAGTCCAACTACGACACACGCGGTTCTTATACAGCTAACACTGTAACCACAACTTCAACCACCATAGCGGCTGGCGTTATTCACTCATTCTAATTTTGAGTCGGTCTAGTACCGATTTGATTTAGAAACGCAATACTTAAAAGCCACTCTACGGAGTGGCTTTTTTTATGCTGATTTAAAATTTTGAATCGAATCACAGATTTCTAAAACCGTATAGGTTGTCGAGCGATTTAAAACATCCAGGTATAAACTACGGAAGCTTGGCTACCATCCAAAAATATTAAAATCATGATACTACCCCGCTATCGCATCACGACCACTATCATTCTTACGTCCACCCTGCTGCTCTGTGCCTGCGCTGGCTACAGCCCGGATAACCGCATGCTAGGCAACAGCAGGGAACAGGTGGTTCAGATTTTGGGGCAGCCCACCACCGAGCTGACCACACCGGAAGGCCGGGTAATGATGTATCCCCGTGGCCCCTACGGCAAACACACTTATTTCGTTTACCTGAATCGTGATGGCAACATGGAACGCTGGGCGCAAGTGCTAGACGATAAAAATTTTGAGCAAATCAAACCCAACATGCACAGGGACGAGGTGGTTGCCCTCATCGGTGTTTCGAAAGCGACATTTGGTCTCGCGCGCAACCGAGGCTATGTTTGGAACTATCGTTACGTCACACCGCATTGCTTTTGGTTTCAGATTGAATTTACCAGCGAAAATACGGTGCGATCCACTGGCTACGGTAAGCCACCGGGATGCAAAATTCGAGGAGGCCGGTAAACTGTTTTTAATTAATTCCCTTATGACTTCAAACAATCATAAAGCCGCACAAACCCTTTTAGAAAAATGGATAAGCGCAATTAACGCTTATGACCTACAAGGTGTAACCAATCTCTACGCTACTGATGCCTTATTTTTTGGCACATCATCGCAAGTCCTGTTAACGAAAGCAGCAGAGATAGAAAAATACTTCGAGCAAGCTTTTACTAATCTTCGCCCTCTTACTGCCTCAATCGGTGAATACACAGTTACGGAAATTGCAGAATCGGTGCTTGCTATTTCCGGCTTCGATCACTGGTCAGTTACGCAGGCTGGAAAAACCGTAATCGCAAATGGTCGACTGTCATTCGTGATTAAGAAAGTACGCGATGAGTGGAAAATTATAAATTTCCATCGCTCGGCCATGCCTGACTGAAAACGTCTCGATCATTATCTTCACTAACAGCATGCCAAATCAGGGCATTTACTGCCAGCCTATGTGGCTCATTGCTAACAGCAATGTCCGTTCCTCTGTTGGATGTCCTAGCTCCAACATGCATGAAAAACGGCATACGGATCACTTCTGCCACCGAAAAATCGCTAGGTGCGCTCAGCAAATTGATGTGAATGAGCTGCATCCAAAGTCCAACTATAAGCGCCAACCAAATATCACTTAAAGGCTTTGTTAAGTATGCTATATTGGACTATATATCAAAAATTAGCCGATTATGACCGCTCTAGGGGACTTTTTAACTGATTCTGAAAATATGGCCGAATTTGGCACCCGAATTCGTTCCAGAAGGCTTGCGCGCAATCTCACGATAGGTACGCTCGCAGAGCAGACTGGGCTAAATCGCAAAACCATTATGGACTTGGAGTCTGGCCGTGATGTGCGCCTTAGCACTGTCATCAAGGTGCTTAGAGCCATGCATTTGTTGGGCATTCTAAATGCGGCCCTTCCCGACGCCTTGCCAGGCAGTGAAGCACTTTCTGCACGAGGGCAACCACGGGTTCGCGCTTATCGGACAGCGGCTGGCAAGCAAAAAGAAAATGCAACTACGCGTTGAGATCTACATAATGACCAACGCAGACCAACCCAAATCAAGCTCACTTAGACCGCGTGTGCACAAAACCAGTCCAAAGATCATTGCCAAGGCCAATATTCATTTGTGGGACGAGCTCATTGGCGCTGTGATGGAATATGAAAACGGTCGTATTGGATTTTTCTACGACAGCGACTATCTGCGCAAAAATAGCCTTGCCATCTCCCCTAAGTTCCTGCCGCTGGAATCGCGCACTTTTGAATTTCCTGAGCTACCGCGTCAAGATGCTTTTATGGGTTTGCCGGGTGTACTGGCTGATTCTTTGCCAGATACTTTCGGTAATTTGATCATAAAAAAATACTTCGAGGAACGCGGAGAATCAAGCAAGTCCATGAGCCCAGTACAACGATTACTTTATGTTGGAAACCGAGCGATGGGTGCACTCGAATACACACCACACTTGCAGCGTAAAAGTCCAGAAGAAGAACGGGCCCTGGAAATTAAGGCGTTAGTAGAGTCAGCAAGACGGTTGATAGAAGGTGAAACGGGCGATGCTGTCCATGAAATTATGCGCGTGGGCGGATCAGCGGGTGGCGCACGTCCCAAAGCCCTGATCTTATGGGATCGCAAAAAAAATAAAGTCCGCTCGGGCTTTGCCAAGCACCGCGCAGATGAAGCGCATTGGCTAATTAAGTTCGATGGTGTCAGTTCAGCAAACGAGCGCGACAACAAGGCAAAACCGTTCAACCGTATTGAATACACCTATGCACTGCTGGCCAAGCAACTAGGCATAGACATGGAAGAGGTCAGCTACCTGGAAGACGGCGAGATGTTTCACTTCATGACAAAACGATTCGATCGCAAGGATACATCCAAACATCATATGCACAGCCTGGCTGGCATAACGCATGTCGATTACAACCTGCCGGGGGCATACAGTTATGAATCATGGTTTCGACTCATCATGGAACTGCATCTTGGCTACCCGGCGTTGGAGCAAGCCTATCGCCGCATGATATTCAATGTTGTCGGTCGCAACCAGGATGATCATGTAAAAAATATTTCCTTCATCATGAAAGACAAGTCGTCCGGTTGGATGCTCGCACCTGCGTATGACTTAACGTATTCGGCAGGCGTTGGCTATACAAGACAACACCAGATGACGGTGGCAAGCCGTGCTGATGAATTCACCAGGGAACAGCTTGTCAATGTGGGTAAAAAATTTGACATTCACCATCCGGGAAAAATCATTAATGAGACCGTTGAAGCTTTTTCTGTATGGCCAACGCTCGCGCAACAATGGGGCGTTCAAAATGATGATAGCTTACGCGTTGTAGCAGGACATCGACTTTATTTGGCAGCATAATTGTCTATATAAATTCACTACTGTTCGGAAGAGTTTTTAGCTATGTGTATTTTTCTATTCTTGATACTAAAGCACACGAGTTTGCATGCTTGAGTAAAAAAAATTCAAGTACAAACTTTTAAACTCGCAGGACACTTATCATTCGCCCTCCCCTCATTGCTGAGAATGAAATCACGTTTAGCGCCATACGTGCGCAAGGTGCGGGCGGACAAAACGTTAACAAAGTATCGAGTGCGATTCATTTGCGTTTTGATATTAACGCTTCCTCATTGCCAGATTTATTGAAACAGCGACTGATGCTGCTGAATGATCAGCGCATTACGAAAGATGGCATCATTATTATCAAGGCACAGGCTTATCGCAGTCAGGAGAAAAACAAAGCTGAGGCTGTGCTGCGATTGGAAGAAATGGTGATGCGTATTGCGATTTCACCGCGCACTCGTAAACCGACCAAACCTACACGCAGTGCCAATAAAAAACGGCTGACAATTAAAAATAATCGTGGCTTGCTAAAAACTCAGCGATCAAAAATTCAGGATTAATTTTTTAAATTACTCGAAATTACTGTCCGCTATTTAATTACGACTCATCCCTTTGGAAAATTCATGACGACCAATATTTACGAATTACCAGCGAATCTCCCCATACCAGAAGACGATGGCGCTGCAAATCATCTCGTGGGTATGACGCTGCCTGCAATCTCGTTGCGTGCAACTAATGGTACCTCTGTAAATTTATCAGCACATGCCGGCAAGATGATTATTTACTGCTACCCCATGACAGGCAAACCTGATGTGCCACTGCCTGATGGGTGGGACGACATAGCCGGCGCCAGAGGATGTACGCCGCAAAGCTGCGCATACCGAGATCGCTATGCTGAATTAAAAAGTCTGGGCCATGAAGTGTTCGCCTTAAGCACGCAAGATCATGACTATCAACGCGAAATGGCAGAACGTTTGCATCTTCCGTTTCTAGTACTAAGCGACCATCAACTTGATTTTGCTAAGGCATTAAGTCTTCCGACTTTTGAAGTGGCAGGCATGCAGCTACTAAAGCGGCTGACCATGATAATTGATGCAGGTGTGATCAAAGCTGTGCATTACCCGATTTTTCCCAGCCATAGTGATCCGGAGTGGGTGGTGCAAATGCTGGAGATATTTAAAACTCAGAATGTGGAAGATTGTTGAATTTCTCTGCTTAAAGATAGAAATTAACTGTGACAGCGGGATCTGGTGATTAACCCCGCTGTCACATAAGCTGATTTATATAAATAACTCAGCTGGTCAACTTGATACCGGCAAGAATTTCATTCGCTTTCTTGCGATTGAACTC
>CAIVDH010000282.1 GCA_903904635.1 uncultured Burkholderiales bacterium
AAAAAGGTATTGAGATGCCCGATGTGATGAAAGTCGGAAAAGCGAAAGAAGCAGCTCAAATGGATGCAAGCCCGGATGTATGTTTGCTCGATCCTGTTGCGCGTATAGTGTAAATTTCCTCACCCTACAAATCAGCGGCCCGTAGTGGGCCGTATTTTTTTTGACTATGCAAAATCCTGCTCCAGAACGTCCTGATACCCCCTGTGTTGCAGTTTGTTCGACGACTTTTGATGATATTTGTCGCGGTTGCGGTCGCACTGTGGCAGAAGTTGCCGAATGGGTTTTTATGTCACAAGACCACAAAGATCAAGTCTGGACACGGATACTTTCTGAAGGCTACCCAAGAAGAAATTCTTGAGAGTTTAATTAGAAAATTTTTGCTGGCGTAAATCTCACACCAAAAGAAATCCAGCGGCTATCAGTGCTGCCACCCAATTGCTTTCCTATTGTGGTGTCTATTTGCAGTAAGTCCGGCACGATGCCGTAGCGCACACCAGTTTGCCAGAATGACGTGCCGGTACTGTCACCAAACATCTCTGCAACGAACATTAAGCGTGAAATTGCATTTATCTCCGCACCGGTGCCCCAGGTAGCGCGGTTGCTTGCTGAGGCACGGTCATGCAGGAGGCCGGAGTTAAGGTGCAGGATGAATTTATCATCAGCCATGGAAATTGAAACGGGTATGTATAAATAGGTATTGCCCAGCTGATTCGGACCTATGTTGATAGATGGATGGCGAACCGACCCTACTGCCAGCCCTACACCAAAATCATTGATTTTGAGTGGGCGCAATAAGGTTTTAGCCTGAAAAATATAATCGTTTGAAGAATCTAAAAGTGGATCATTGAAAGTGACACGGCCCGCGCCCAACGTCACTTCAACATTACCAGTAGGATTGCAAGCGGGTAAAGACCATACTTCAGTACTGTGACGATAAATGCGTGTCCAGCTCTCGACCTGGCAACTGCCTGCAGTGGTAAGCCGGGCATCATCGGTTACAAATGGTCTTGCTGCAAAAGCGGTAGTAATCATGACTTGCGTGAGAAATAAAAAAATCAGAAATTTTTTCATCATGATTAAAGTGATATGGCGATAGTCTATTAATTTGCGTCGCCAGAAGTACGGCATTATTGCACAAGACTATTATCTGAAGCAGTGAAAGTGCAATTGTCTGATGCGGCGACAAAATGAATATCCGAAAAACCAGATCGTACAGTTTCACGCGTATTGTCTGAATCAGCCGCCATAGCCAGCAGAACTATTCTTGCTTTATCCGTACCAAAAGCTGCTACCACATCAGCTTTGACATTGACCCGCTCACTGATCCATTTTGCTGCATCTGCATTGCCACTACGCTGAACAATCATTTGGGCGCGATCGGTATAAGCATTAGGTAATCGCTTGCCAACAGGCTGACGATTGTCCCAGACATAATTTATTGCTGCATCTGGCACCTGATTACCGAAAATACTACGTACTAAAGCTAAGGCTGCGCGGTCACCGAATGAGAGTGATTCGCGAGGTAGCGCAAAGGCCAGATAAATACGTGCTGCATAATCGTCACCACTACGCTTGGTCATGTCGGCAGTTTTAAGTACATGATCGACGCGCCACCGCCAGCAAAGTATGGGTGTCTCTGCCAGGTTAATTTCTACCTGCCGGCCCAATAAAGCCATGCTCGAATTTGCGCTGGCTTCAACGGCATCAATACCATCCCAGCGCATGACGCGGTAAGAAGTTGGCTGCACACTTTTTTCAAGTCGTATGACTTGCCAAGGCGCAGGCACCGCTGAAGAAGAGGAATCAAATCGACCTATCGTGACTTCAGCGCATGCAGAATAAACTATGCTGAAAAATAAGAAAAAGCTGAAAATAAGACGCAAATAAATGAAAGCGTGCATATCGATAAGCTCAGTTTTTTTTCAGATCAATGACAGTCGATGTCGAGTCTGAAAAAATCATGATGGGATAGCTAAACTCATCGACACGATTAAAATTTTCTACATAAAAATCTTGGCTAAGAGATGAAAAAATTTGTTGTACCGATGCTTTGCCAATTACTTTGGGAAGGCGAGCGACGATAAATTTTTCATCTGAAAAAAATTCAGCATATTCCTTTTGTAAGGCAAGGTGAGCATGTACTAGCGTTCCAACATAATCTGTTTTTTCAATTAAAAAAATAGCCATGTCATGACGTTGAGCTAGGTCTTTATAAGCAGCCCTGCAGTGTGCAAGATACGATGGATGCAAGTTAGCCTCCCGGTTCTGGCGTAAAAATTTTTACGCTGGCTTGTCATTAAAATAATTTTTTATTCAGGCTCTATCTTAGTTAGCTATTATTAATACTTGATGACTTGTGATCTGGCGGGAAAGATGTTTTTTAAAATGCAACAAGATTAGTAAATAAAAATTAAAGTCAGGGTAATGAACAATGCATTTAATGGATAACGTAATCAGAAATTAAGTACCAAGGTCAATTAAATTATTTTTTAAGCAATCTTTACCTTTAGGGTCATGAACTTGTCATAATGACTGGCTATATTCAATCCGTGAAATCCGCCAACCAACTTACACACTCCAAGGTATTCCATCCCATGAGCGCACCAAGCATGCCCCTGGAAGTCAGAGCCCATAGTGACAAGTCTGCAACTAGTACCTCGCAGCTGCCAGACTTTCTGTTTCATAAGATTACCTTTGCATTTGCGTTGCTAGTGCTGCTGGTGCTG